>JBEEHI010000356.1:0-4303 GCA_041167305.1 Verrucomicrobiota bacterium | reverse complement strand
CCGACAGAGCGGCGCGACTACAGCATTACCCTTTGCGCTTCCGCCTCTCCGGGGTCGGCGAGGGCGTCGGGCTCGGTGTGAGCGCCGGGGTCGGCGACGGGCTGGGCGCTGGCGGCGGATTCCAGATCAGGTTCAGTTCGTCGATCCGCCATCCGGTATTGCCCTTCGAAATGCTGAGGTCGAAGTGCGCGGTCATCGTCGGGTAGGTTAATTCCGAACGAAAAGTGCCGTGCGGGTCGAAGAACCGGGACGTGAACAGAATGTCGCCGGTTGTTTCGATCGGTTTCGCCAGGGGACCGAAGCTCCGCAAACTCTTAAGCAGGCGTTCCCGCCACATAGGAAGGCGAGCTGCCTGGTTTTCCGAGCTGAGGTGCAGGAGCAAATACTTCTCGTCGTAATCGACCGCTAATTTACGGGCCACTTCTTCGGCAAAGGCGCGCCCGCCTTTGGCTGAATCGCCCCGGGACGAATACAAAAACCAGACCACGCCGGCGATGATGAACAGGACGATGATCCAAATGCCGAATCCGCCCTCGCCTTTGCAATGGGAATGGCGCGCCCGTTTCATCTAAAAACCAAAACCGGTGGCCTTGATCACGCGGCCATCGCGAATCAGGACGGTGTGTTTCTGCATTCCCGTGAAGGCGCCGAACCGGTTCCGGGAATTCACTTTGAATTCGACGAGGTAACCGAAGAGCGCTTTGCCGCCTTTTTTCTCGGGCAAGCTACCGGCTAGCGGCGCTACTACCCACGCGATCTGGGCGCTGGGAGCATCGACCAGGGTGTCGTTGAGCCATTGCGTGATGATCTCCTTGTAGTTCTTGGGGTATTCCCCATAAACCCGCGGGTCGGCCACCACTTCGATCTCCGTCGGTTCCGCCGCGAACGCTGCCGGCATCGCGCAGGCCAGAAGCAGCAGGAACGCAATCGTTCTCATTTCGCGCCGAGAGTAGCGACGGCGTTCCAAATGTCGAGCGCCACGTAAGGGCGCGACGCGCGGACTACGGCCGCTCGTCGATCGGCACGACTTTTTTGCCGACCGGTTCGCCCACGTACTCGCTTAACGGGCGGTAGAGGCGGTTGTCCTCGAGTTGCTCGAGCACCTGCGCGCACCAGCCGGAGCAACGGGCGATCGCGAAAATCGGCGTGAACAAATCGGTCGGGATACCTAACGAGTAGTAAACCGTTGCCGAGTAGAAATCGACGTTCGCGTTCAGGTTCTTCTTTTCCTTCATCAACTGCGCGATCCGCTCGGACATCTTGATCCATTTCGGCTCGCCCAGCTTCTCGCTCAGTTTGACCGCCATGGCGCGCAGATGCGGCGCCCGCGGGTCGAGCGTCTTGTAAACCCGGTGACCGATCCCCATGATCTTCTTTTTCTCAGCGAGCTGTTTCTCGACGTAGGCGTCCACATTCTCTTCGCTGCCGATTTCCTCCAGCATATGGATAACGCCCTCGTTGGCGCCTCCGTGCAGCGGACCTTTCAAGGTCCCGATCGCGGCCGTGATTGCCGAATAAAAATCCGAGAGCGTCGAGATCGTGACGCGTGCGCTGAAGGTCGAAGCGTTCATCCCGTGGTCCGCGTGGAGAATGAACGCGACGTCGAGCGTGTCGCTGGCTTCCTTCGACTGTGGTTCGCCGCGCATGAGATACAGGAAATGCTCCGCTTCGGTGAGATCGTCGCGCACCGGGGGAAGCGATTTTCCGTTTCGCGCACGATGAAAATAAGCCGCGATCACGCCGATCTTCGCCGTGATCGAAATCGCCCGGCGGCGATTGAGTTCCGGCGTTTCCTCTTTCCCGATGTCCGGATCGTAAAGGCCCAGCATCGAGATCGCGGTCCGCATCACATCCATTGGGCCCGCGTCTTTGGGCGCGGATCTCAGGAAATCGACAACCGAGCCGGGCAGCTCACGCTGGCTGCGAAGCTCGCGGATAAACGCGTCGAGCTCCGTGCGATTCGGCAGCTTCCGATGCCAAAGCAAATAAATGACCTCCTTGTAGGTCACCTTGCCGACCAGCTCGTTGATATCGTAGCCGCAATAGATGAGCTGACCTTTGTCGCCGAGCACATCGCTCAAGCGGGTCCGGTTCGCGACAACGCCTTCGAGTCCGGGTGAAAATGTCATGCTTTCCCTTCCATACGCGAAATTAGCGTGTCCGCCATCGTTGCAGGCGTTTCGGCTACGGCGATGCCCGCGGCCTTAAGCGCTTCGATTTTTCCCGCGGCTGTTCCCTTCCCGCCGGAAACGATCGCGCCAGCGTGGCCCATGCGACGGCCCGGTGGCGCCGTGGCCCCCGCGATGAACGCCGCGACCGGCTTCTTGCAATTTGCCTTGATCCATTCCGCGGCTTCTTCCTCCGCCGAACCGCCGATCTCGCCGATCACGATCATCGAATCCGTGTCGGGATCGTCGTTGAAAAGTTTCACGGCATCGAGATGCGACATGCCGTTGATTGGATCGCCGCCGATGCCGATGCACGTGGATTGACCGTAACCGCGCGAAGTTAATTGCCAGACCGCTTCGTAGGTCAACGTCCCCGAGCGCGAGATCACGCCGACTTTCCCCGGCTTGTGAATGTATCCCGGCATGATGCCGATCTTGCACGCGCCCGGCGTGATGATGCCGGGGCAATTCGGGCCGATGAGGCGGCTCTTTTTCCCGGCCATCTGCGCTTTCACGCGCATCATGTCCATCACCGGGATTCCTTCCGTGATGCAGATCACCAGCTCCACGCCGGCATCGACCGCCTCCAGAATTCCATCGGCCGCGCCTGCTGCCGGCACGAAAATCACGGAGACATTGCAGCCGGTTTGCTGCCGCGCTTCCCACACCGTGTCGAACACCGGCACCTTGCCGTCGAACATCTGACCGCCTTTTCCGGGCGTGACGCCGGCGACGACGTTCGTGCCGTACTCCATGCACTGCCGCGCGTGAAATCCGCCGGCACTGCCGGTGATTCCCTGCACCACAAGGCGAGTGTTTTTATCGACGAGGACAGCCATGGTTTTAGAAAATCCGAAATCCGAATGCCGAAATTCGAAACAATTTCGAAGTTCGAATGGGACCAAAACTTGGCGCCTTGATTCCCGTTTGTAATTTTTGGCCTTTAAACATTTAGGTTTGTTTCGGATTTCGACATTCGTGCTTCGTCATTGTTTTCTCTTGTGCACGACCAGCTTATTGCCGTCGGGATCGCGGAACTGTGCCATCCAGCACACCGGGGTTTCGGTTTTTTCCATGTCAAAGGTGACGCCGCGTTCCTTGAGCTTCTCGATAGTCGCATCCATATCGTCCACTTCGAACGCGACCGTCGTGCCGTCGCGCGACGGTTTCCAGTTCGGATGACAACCGACGCCAATGGTCGTCGCCCCCAATTCGTATTCGACCCAGGCGCCGCCCATGGCAGTCGTCGCCGGTTTTAATTCGAGTGTTTCCTGATAGAACTTCCGGGCGCGCTCAGCGTCGGACACGGCAATGGCGATAAATGCGACTTCCTTGATCATGGTTATTTCAACTTGTGGATGATGATTTTGTTGCCGTCGGGGTCCTGCACGACCGCCATGCGACAAACCGGACTGTCGATTCCTTCTGCCGCAAACGTCGCGTTGGCCGCTTTCAAATCCCTAATGGCGGCTTCGAAGTCGTCCACCTCGATCGCGACGCTTGTCCCGTCCGGCGACGGCTTCCATTGATCGCCCACACTCCCGATCGCGAGCGTATCATCGCCGATCTCGTACTCGATCCAAACCCCTTCGCTAAAATTCGCTGAAGGTTTAAGCCCGAGCGCTCCTTCGTAAAAAGCGCGCGCTCGTTTGATGTCGGTAACCGGAATGCCGGTAAAGGCAATGTTGGTTGCTTTCATTTGGGATTTGGGTTTTGGGATTTGGGATTTGCCGTCGCGGCCGCGACGGCTTTCTCTGCTGCGTCCGCCAGGTCATCGGCTGCGATCAGAGTGAGCCCGCTTTCTTTCAGCAGTTGCTTGCCCTTCTCGACGTTCGTTCCTTCGAGGCGGACAACGAGCGGAACACTCAGGCCCACGGCTCTGGCCGCGGCGATGATTCCCTGCGCGATCACGTCGCATTTCGCGATGCCGCCAAAAATATTCACGAGGATCGCCTCCACCCGTTTGTCGCCCACGAGGATCTTGAACGCTTCCGTTACCTGTTCTTCAGTCGCGCTGCCGCCGACATCGAGGAAGTTGGCCGGGCTGCCGCCGTAGAACTTGATGATGTCCATCGTCGCCATGGCGAGGCCGGCGCCGTTTACCAGGCAGGCGATGTTGCCGTCGAGCCCGATGT
>JBEEHI010000355.1:0-2873 GCA_041167305.1 Verrucomicrobiota bacterium | reverse complement strand
AAGGTTTGAAAGAACTCCAGCGCGCGAAGGAACTTTCGCCGGCAAATCCAACTGCGAACGATTTGCTCGGACGCGTCATCGTCTACGTCGGCCGGTTCGATGACGCGGAGCGCCAGGTGCGATACGGCGTTGAGATCGATCCATTGTCCATTTCGGCCTATTTCAATCTTGCCCGCGCGCTTTTCAACGAGGGAAAGCTCGATGAGTCGGAAGCCGCCGGAAACAAAATACCCGAGTTACAACCCACCGCTTCGTCCAGTCATCGGTTTCAGATCCTCGTTGCAGTGCAAAGACGTGACGGCGACGGCGCTTTACGCGAAGCGAATCTGGAACCGGACGAGAACTTTCACCGCTTCGGACTCGCGCTCGCGCATTACATTCGCGGCGAACACAAGGAAGCGGACGCCGCCCTTGCCGATCTGATCGCGCACGCCCATGATCGACTAGCCTATCAGATTGCCGAAGTCTATTCCGTGCGCGGTGAGGCAGACAAAGCTTTTGAATGGTTGGAGACCTCGTTCAATCAACACGACGGCGGCACCTTGAGCCTGTTGGTCGATCCCCTGCTGCGCAATTTGCGTGACGATCCACGCTATAAGCAATTGGGCGTGAAACTTGGCATGCCATCCGCCTCATGAGCGAAAAGCCATCCTTCTTCGCCGAGCTGAAGCGGCGGAATGTTTACAAGGTCGCGGTCGCTTACGCCGTAATCGCGTGGCTACTCATCCAGGCGGCCTCGATTTTGTTTCCCACTTTCGAAGCGCCCACCTGGGTGATGAAAGTCTTCGTCGTGATCGTGGCCGCCGGATTCCCCATCGCGCTTGTGATCGCGTGGGCGTTCGAAATGACGCCGGAGGGAATGAAACGGACAGAGGATGTATCGCCGGAGGAGAAAATACCGCAGTGGAGTCGGCGGAAATTCGCCGCGCTCATCCTTGTTATCGCAATCTGCGCCGCAGCGCTGCTTGGTTATCAGGTTTTCCGGACCAAACCGACAATAACCGCCGCGAGCGAGCCCGCGGGTGTTCCGACGAAATCGATCGCGGTCCTGCCGTTCGAAAATCTGAGCGAGGACAAGGCGAACGCTTATTTCGCCGATGGCATCCAGGACGAGATTCTCACGCGCCTCTCGAAGATCGCGGACTTAAAAGTGATCTCGCGCACCTCGACCCAGCGTTTCAAGAGCGCACCTAACGACCTGCGCGAGATCGCGAAGCAGCTCGGCGTGGCGAACATTCTCGAAGGGAGCGTTCAGAAATCGAACGAGCAAGTCCGCATCACCGTTCAGTTGATCAACGCCCTGAACGATTCGCATCTCTGGGCAGAAACGTACGACCGCAAGATGACGGATATCTTCCAGGTCGAGACCGATCTCGCCCAGAAAATCGCGGCCTCGCTCGAGGCGAAACTTACCGGCCGCGAGAAAAAGGAGATCGCCGCGCGCGGCACCACGAACCCGGAGGCGTATGACGCTTTTCTGCACGCGCTCGCCTTGCTGAACCGGCAAGGGGTCGCCGCCCTCGAGGAATCAATCAAGTTTTTGCGGCGCGCGGTCGAGCTTGATCCGACTTACGCCGAAGCCTGGTGCTCGCTCGCGCTCGCAGAATCCCAAAAATATTTTTACCCGGACCATAGCGAACTGCAGCTGGCCCGCGCCCGCACCGCAACCGAAACGGGGATCCGACTCGCGCCGGACTCCGCTGAGGCGGCCGGTGCGCTGGGAGCCTTCAATTCCTATTGCCTGCGTGATTATGACGCTGCCCTGGTCCAGCTTGAGATTGCCCGTGCCCGCGCGCCGAATAACGCCAATGTTCTGCTCGGAATTGGCAACGTTAAACGACGGAAAGGTCTTCTGGACGAATCGATCGCCGTCCAACACGAAGCCGCCCGGCTCGATCCGTTGAACGAAGATATCTGGGTGAATATTGGTCGCGGCTATCGCGGTCTCCGCCGGTTCGGCGAAGCCCGGACCATGTTTGATCGCGCTCACGCAATAGCGCCGAGCGATCAGGAAGTCCTTTCGGAACGCGCCGAAACTTATCTAGCCCAGGGCGATCTGGAAACATCGTGGAAAATTGTCGAGCCCTTGAAGTTTGGGCCGGGCGAACGCGGTTTCGGGTTACAGGTGGTGCTTCTTGTTTTCCAGCGCCGCTTCGACGACGTGGAAAAATTGGTGGCGCCAGCCGTGGCCGACCCCGGGCAATCGCCGCTGTTTCGGGCGATCGGACGCTTCGCTCTCGCGAATCTGCGGGTGGCAAAAAACGACCGCGCCGGCGCCGAACCGTTGTTCTTGCAGGCGGAAACGGAACTCAACCAGCTGCGTGCCGCCGGCGACGATGGAGTCTTGCTTCGGGACGTTCTGCTCGGAGTGGAGGCGAACCTCGGCCATCGTGACCAGGTGGAAACAATCGCTGATTCTTTGCTGAAAACGACACAGGGTGACCTGTGGCAATTCCCGCGCGAGGAGGAAACTATCGCGCGCGCCTGGGTGACGCTGGGCGATTTCGATCGCGCCATTCCTTTGCTCGAGCACGCCTTGAAAGTTCCCGCCGTGGAAGCACTCACTCCGGCCTTCCTCCGTCTGGACCCAGGCTGGGATCCGATCCGGAACGATCCTCGCTTCCAAAAGTTGGCGAGTGGGAAATAAAATCTCACGTTCCCTTCCGGCACGAGGGCGTGCCGGCTCCAATTTCGGAACTCGCTACTTCCCTTTCGCCTTCTCGCACATCAAGGCGAGGACGTTGTTCTCCGAGTCGCGAAATTCAGCGAGCCAGAGGTCATGAGTTTGCATCGGCGCCACGAGCATCGGCTTGGATTCGAAGTGAACGCCGCGTTTCACCAAACCAGCGTACGTCACATCGATGTCCGGCACT
>JBEEHI010000354.1:0-4402 GCA_041167305.1 Verrucomicrobiota bacterium | reverse complement strand
TGCCGTCGTCGGTAATATCGATGCCGCTCAGCGCCACGGTGCCATCTTTCGAAAGCGTATTCGGATCGAGCAGCAACTTCGCTTCGCCGGGCACCTTCGCGCCGGTGAAGAGCACGTTTTGATTTTGCAGGCCCGTGTTCTTCGAGAAGAAATAACGGCCGCCTTCGTGGAACGGGATGGTGTATTTCTCGTAGTTCCAGAGCGCGGTCATCTTTTCGTTGATCTTCTTCCGCTCCGGGATCGCGGCGAGATAGTCGAAGGTGAGTTTGTTCTCTGCTTCGATCCATTTCTTCGTTGCCTCCGAGTCGACGTTTTCCAAGTCGCGGTAGGGATCGGCCACCTTGGTGCCGTGATAATCGTCGGTCTGTTCGCTCTTCGGCGGCTGCGGATAAACGAATTTGTCGTTGTCTGCGGCCCAGGCCAGCGCGGCAAGAAGAGAGACGACGGCGAAAATCAACGAGGTGCGTTTCATAGGAAGAGACCGATAAGGTGATTCGTCGCGCCGCGCAACGATCGGAATTTTGACCGCGGATTACGCGGATGACTCGGATAAGGGAAAAGCTGCTTTCTGTATCCGCGCAATCCGCGGTTCACGAAACGAATCAGTGCGGAATTTGCAGGCTCTTCGGAATCCCGAGATCCTCGTATTCCTTCGCGGTGAACGAGGCGCGAGCCGATATTGCCGTCCAATTACCGTCTTTTTTCTTCAGGAAAATCCAGACCGTAGACGAGCTTGGCTTATCTGCTGGATTGATCCTTACCCGCGCCACGTCGCCCTCGATCCGCTCCACGATATATTTAACCTTCGTTGTTACTGTAGCGTTTGCCGCGAGGTAACTTTCGGCCGCAGTGAGGATGGCGGCATCTTCTGGCGAGGCGATCAGCTGCGGCAGAGCTACTGCCAGCAGCCCCAGGATTAATAGCGATTTTCTCATAGGTTTGAAATCACTCCGTCCCACCAGCCGGCAGATGCGCGGCTTTCCAATCCATCGCTGCGCGGATCCGGGCGCGGCCGCTCGGATGATCGAAGAAGATGAATTCTTCCATGGGTGATGGATCGAGTTTCCGATACGTGCCCAGTTTCAACGCGACCTTGGCAGCCGCATCCGGTTCTCTCGCGGTATTGAGGCCGAAGATGTCGGCCTCGGCTTCGGTGACGCGGGTAGTCGTATTACTAATGGGGGTGGCCAGAAAGGAAAAGGTAGCGAAAACCAGCAGGATGATTGGAAGCCCGGCGGGGTCTCCTATGCCGCGCACTCGCCAGGCCGCGCCATGTTTTCGAAGCAAGACGTTAAAGCCGAGATTGGTCAGGCCAAATCCGAGGAGAAAAACGATCGCGGAGTAGGTCACCAGTTTGGCGCCATGATTGAGGACGTAATGCCCCATCTCGTGACCCATGACGTGCCGGATTTCTGCGAGGGTGCATTGCTTGAGCAAATTATCATTGAGCGCTATCCGGGTCGTACCGAGAAAACCAGCGACGTTCGCGCTGACCTTCGTCGTCTGGCGCGAGGCATCGACGACGAAGACCTTATCGACCGGAATCTGGTTTGCGCGGGCGAGAGCCAGGATCGGCTCCCGGATCGTGGGATCTTCCAAAGGCGTATATTTGTTGAAGGCCGGCGCGATGAAGACAGGAAAGATGAAGCTGATCAGAAGACTGAACAGCGTCATGACCGCCGCTGTCCAGATCCACCAGGTGCGCGGTGCCTTTCGAAAGATGGCGTAGATGGCGATTAGCAACAACGGCAACCCGATGAGGGCGAAGCCCAGGCCTTTCAACTGATCGCCGAACCATCCACCGAATGTCTGGGTAGCCAATCCATATTGGTGTTCGCGATAAAAGTTTTCGTAGACCGAGAGCGGAAAGGTCAGGACGGCGTTTAGGACAAGGAACGCGATGGCGTAATGCGTCACCTGCATCGCCTTGAACCGAGTGTGCCGCTCGGCCCAGTCCCGCAGTCGCGCTGAGATGCCTGAGCTAAGAACAAAGATTGCGATCGCGACGTTCACGAGATAATTCCAAAGGATCAGCCAATAGCCGCCCTCGAAGTAGGCGTCAGACCTGGCCTTTTTGTCCGGCGGCACGGTGTCGAGCCAGGCACGCGTGGCCGTGGCTGGATCGGTCCCGGGCGCAATTGATGGAGCAGGTGGCGCCGTCGGGGCAGGGGATGTTTCCTGCGCGAGAGTGGAAGGGGCGGTTGCCAGGAACGAGAGAGCGAGCAGGAAAACGAGAACCAGCGATTTCATGGCGGCGAGCGTGAAAGAAATGACAGCATCGGTCAATGACTGTTGCTAGATTCAAAAGCAATCGCCTATGAACATTGAATATCTTGCCGATTATCCGGACGCGCTTCCGATCCTGGCCGAATGGCAACAGCGAGAATGGGGTCATCTTCGCGCTGGCGACACCGTCGAAAAGCGCAGGGCCCGCCTCGAAGGCTACTCCAATCGCGATCGCATTCCGCTCACCGTTGTGGCGCTCGACGGCAGCGCGGTCCTCGGCTCGGCGAGTCTTGTGCTGCATGACATGGAGACGCGGATGGAATTAACGCCGTGGCTGGCTGGCGTGTTTGTCGGCGAACCGTATCGGCGACGAGGGATCGGCGCCGAACTGGTCCGGAGAATCATGGCTGAGGCGGGGAAACTGGATGTCCCGCTTCTTTACCTCTACACCGTCCACAGCGAAAAATTCTATGCCGCACTCGGCTGGACTTTGCTGGAGCGCACCAACTACCGCGAACAGAAGGTCGTCATCATGACTTACGTTCCCGGGCGACCAAAATCATGACGGCCGCCGAGTTCCGCCGGATCGCATTGAGCCTGCCGGAGGCAGAGGAAAGCGCACACATGAGTCATCCCGATTTCCGAGTCGGCGGAAAGATTTTCGCCACGCTCGGTTATCCCGACGACGACCACGGCATGGTGATCCTGCCACCGCAAGAGCAAACGCGTTTTGTAGAAAGTCATCCGAAGGTGTTCACGCCGGCTAAAGGAGCGTGGGGGAAACGTGGCAGCACCGCGGTAAGTCTGGGCGCGGTTGATAAGGCGACGTTGAAGCGCGCGATCGAGATCGCCTGGCGCAAGCGCGCCCCCAAGGATTTGCTGTAGGGATAGGTGGATCGAGCGCTCCGTCGCTCGATGAGTGAAACCTTGCTCGTCTAAGACATCGAGCGGAGGAGCGCTCGATCCACCAATGGCTTTAGCACTACAGCAGCGCGCCGCCGCAGCTCGAGCCGGCGCCGGCGGTGCAGCCGAAGCAATGATCGCCCGTCGCGATCTCGCGATTTTCCACCTGCGCGGGATCGACGTCCCACAGATGCAGGCCCTGATCGCTCCCGGCTTCGCGGGACCATTGCATCTTGAGCATCTGGTTGAAGTCGCAATCGAACACTTCGCCCTGCCAGCTCACATTAATCGTGTTCCGGCACATCAGCCCGTTCACGGTCCCAGGATTGAAGGCATCGTTCAGCAGCGCCATGTAATCGCCGAGCAGGTTGTTGTTCTTCAAGTAGGAGGCGAACCGGGCGATCGGCAGGTTCGTGATGGTGTAGAGCTTGTTAAAGATGACCCCGAAATGTTCTTTGAGCTCGCGCTTGTAGTCGGCTTCGAGTTCCTCTTGCGGGCCGGGCAGGAACGCGCCATTCGGATTGTAAACAAGATGAAGCGGAAGCTGCGGCTCGCGCCCGTAGCCTAACGAGTTCAAAAGCTGGAGCGCCTTGATGCTCGAATCGAAGACGCCGTTGCCGCGCTGGGCGTTCACGTTCTCCGGCGAATAGCACGGCATGGAAGCGATAATCTCGATCTCATGCCGGGCCAGGAACTGGGCATAGTCTTCGTAGCCCGGTTCGAGAAGGATCGTGAGGTTACAACGATCGATAATGTGGCGTGGCGGCGTGAGCGCCTTCAGTCGTTCGACGAGATACTTGAAATCCGGGATCATCTCCGGCGCGCCGCCAGTGAGATCGACCGTCGGGATATCGGTCTTGGCCAGCCAATCGATGAGCTGGTCAATCGTCGCCCGGGTCATGATCTCTTTGCGCTTCGGTCCGGCATTCACATGGCAATGAATGCAGGTGAGGTTGCAAAGCTTGCCGACGTTGATCTGGAGCACTTCGGTCTTCGTGTGGCGAAGAGGCAGGGAGTGCTCGGCCAGCTTTCGCGAAAAGCTGTTGTCGACGGTCAGGTTCATACGTTCCGAAGAATGGCGTAGGCGATTCCGGCAATGATAGCCGCGCAGGGCAAAGTGATGAGCCAGGAAAAAAGGATGTTCAACATCACACGTGGATTTGCCTGGCCGGTAGTTACACCCATGCCAAAAAGCGCGCCGACGGAGACGTGGGTGGTGGAAACCGGCAAGCCAAAGAAGCTGGCAAGGATGACGAGGATGCCGGTGGTCAGG
>JBEEHI010000353.1:0-8544 GCA_041167305.1 Verrucomicrobiota bacterium | reverse complement strand
GCCGATTGATCACGACCGTGTCTGGTTCTGTCGCCGCGGGCCAGTGGCCTTCGCTCAGTGGCAATCTCAGCAATTTTGTTGCGACCGGATAACCGCACAGGAGCATGCGCCGGCCTTCGCGCACGGCGATCGCCCCGTTGTCGTCAGCAATGAGATTCACGCTGGCGCGCCGGAACGCTTCGGCGATTTCCACGTCGGGCACGGCACGGGCGACCGCTTCAAGTTGCGCCGCCGGCGCCGCGCGTTGCAACTGCACTTCGATGTCGTGACCGCGATTGGCCAGGGCCGCGTCGATCACGCGCATGAGGCTTTCGTAATTATTGTGCGTGGTCAGGAACAACGCACCGCCCGCGGAAAGCGCGAGCAACGTGAGCGCGAGCCGCCACGGCCGGCGAAAACTATTGCGCAACGCGAAACTCCAGCGCCGGTCGCCTGGCATCCTGATCAGGCGCGAAGTCAGGGCGATCGGCCCTCGCGGCGCGACGATTCCGGGATCCTGAATGGCCTGGCGCGGACTGGTGCGCGCCGCGCGAAAGATCGGCACTCCCATCGCCAGCAGCGGAACGCCGAGAGCGAAAATCAGTTCCTGGAGGAGAAGCCCGCGCGGCACGCTCCAATCAGCGATATCGATATTGAGCATCGTCTGGTGATATTTCACGACCCAGCGCCCGATCACGATTCCGATCGGCAGCGAGAGCGCAACCGTGCACAGGACGAGCGGCGCGACGAGCGCGAGGTATTGGCGCGCGAGTTGCCACGAGCGCGCGCCGAGCGTTTTCATGATGCCGACCTGCCGCACTTCGCGGCGCATCCAGAGCGAGATCACGCAGGCCGCGAGCGTGGCGCTGCAAACGAAGGCAAGCCCGGCGAGCACTTCGAGCACGCGCAGCATCGCGGTCATCAAGGCCGCGTGCGGATGGGTGTTGTTCAACGCGTCCACCCGCAAGGGCGCGACGTTCCGCGCCTTCAGCCAGCCGCCCAAATCATCCGCAAACTCGCTGACATCGCTCATGCTCCCGTGCGTTTTCAGTTTCACCAGGAGCTGATCGAGATTCGCGCTTTGGCCGAGGGACTCCGCCACTGCCGGCGTGGCATAACCGTAAATCATCCGGTCCTGCGTGCTCGGCGCGACGGCCGGGTCGTGGACGAAACCGCTCAACTTAATACTCGCGGCGTCGCTCGAGGGCGTCCGCACCCGCACCTGTTCGCCCTCGCGCAGATCGAGGAGCGAAATGCCAGATTGCTCGATCGGGATGCCTGAGTCCGGCGCGGGCCACGCGCCGCCGCCATCGCGATGAACCAAATTCACTTTCTGGTTCGCAAAGTCAGGCAGCACGGTGATCCGCATCGGAAACCATTCGCCGGACTTCCCCGTAATCCGGCTGAACACCGTCGCCCGCGCCTCGACGTCCGAAACGTTGGGCCGCGCTCGAACCATCTCGAGAAGCGGCGGTTCGACTTTGTCGAACCAAAGGACGATATCGGCGCCGTTCGCGAGCCGGTAACTTTTCTCGATCTCCCGCGCCAGGACTGCGCGCGCGTTCAGCGCCGCGGCGACGCCCGCCGTTCCCAACACCAGGATGACCGCGACGAGAAAAATCTGGAGCCGATGTTGCCGGAAATCGCCGGCAATCTTCCGCCATTGCGTGTTCATTCGCGCACGGAGTGATTCGCCTCATCGGCATCGATGCGGCCGTCCTTCAATCGGATCACGCGGTTGGCGCGACCCGCCAGCTTGTCGTCGTGGGTCACAATGAGGAGCGTCTTGCGCTCGGCAATCAAGCCGTGGAAAAGCTCTGCAACTGCCGCCGATGTTTCGGAATCGAGATTGCCGGTCGGTTCGTCGGCGAGGACGATTGGCGGATCGTTGGCGAGCGCCCGGGCAATCGCCGCGCGCTGTTGCTGGCCGCCGGAAAGAGCGGACGGCAGCTTGGGGGCCTGGTCGCTCAACCCGACCAGCTCGAGTAAATCCCGGGCCCGCTTCCTCCGATCGGCGCCGGGAATTTTGCCGACGAAATCCATGGCGAGTAGAATGTTTTCCTCCACGGTGAGCGTCGGAAGCAGTTGGAAGAATTGGAAGACGACGCCCACGTTGCGCCCGCGCCAAAGCGCCATTTTGTTTTCCCCGAGCTGGTTCAGGTTTTCGCCGGCCACGCGGACTTTCCCTTCTGTGGGCCGATCGATTCCCGCGATGAGATTTAGCAAAGTCGATTTCCCGCTCCCCGATTTTCCCAGCACCGCCAGGAAATCTCCCGGCGCCACCCGCAGCGAAACGCCGCGCAACGCCGGAAAGAATTGACCGCCGCGCGACCCGAAAGATTTCGTCGCGCCCTCCATCCGAATGATGTCCGCGTCCGCCGCCGCGTCTGCTGGCGCAATCATCGGCGCTGCAAGGTGAAGAAGTCCGCACTCAAGAGCTTGCCGTTCGCATCGAACTTGAACGCTCGTTCCTTCGTCCCCCGCTCGGCGGAACGGAATTCCACCTTCGCGATGCGCGCTTCGCCTTCGCGCTCGATGCCGGTGATCACGAGCTCGTCCGGCGCCTTCACTTTCACCATCGCTTGCATGAAGAAATCGCTCGGGCTGCCGTGTCCGTCCGGCAGATCGTCGATCGCGTACCGCTCCGAGAGTAACGGCTTGAGTGCTTTCCCATCGTGGATCCGCATCGCTTCCGCGAATGCGTTCATGAAATCGAGGATTTGTTTGTCCGGCGCCACGCCGGTCGCGAACGAAACGGTGGCCGCTTTCGCGTCCGGGGGGCCGGGAGTTGGGGCCGGCGGCGTACCATGCAGCCAGCTCTTGAGATCGGCGCGAGCGCCAATCGCCGAAAGCAAAAGGAGAATAAGGAAGAGTCGTTTCATGTTGGGTGACGGTAGCTGACGGAGAGGAGCGATAATCGCTCCCGGAATGAATGACCGCTAAAAGAGGCGGCGGGTTACAGGAACTTGCAGCTTTCGGTTTCCGCAAAGTTTCGGCAGACTCGCCGCCACCATTGAGCACGAGCAAAAGAGACGAAGAGATCGCTTCGGGGCTTCCGGAAAATCTCGATGCGCTGCCGCAGCTCGACGGCTTTCGCCTGCGCGGCATCGAGATGACGCGGCTGGAGACATTCATCGACGCGGCGTTCGCTTTCGCGGTGACCATGATGGTGATCGCGGCGGAACGGGTCCCCGACAACATCATCACCCTCCTGGCGGCGTTCAAGAATGTGCCCGCGTTCGTCGCGGGCATCGCCGTGCTCGGAATTTTTTGGCGGGGCCATTGGAAGTGGAGCCGGCGTTACGGCCTGGAAGATGGCATCTCGATCTTCATCAGCTGGGTCCTGCTGGTCACAATCCTGATTTATATCTACCCACTGAAGGCGCTTTTCGGGTCGATGTTTTACCTGTTGAGCGACGGCCGGTTGGGCCAGACACTCGGAATGCGCAGCATCACACAGGTGCGCGCGATCCTTGCCATCTACGCGACCGGTTTCGCAGCGATCGCGTTCGAAATTGTCCTGCTTAACCTGCGCGCCTGGCAGTTGCGCGAGCCATTGCGCTTGAACGAGAGGGAACGATTCCTGACGCGCGCGGAGATGATGGGCTGGAGCATGCCGGCCACGGTGGGCATCATTGCGCTCGTCCTGGCGTTCACTCTTCCTGCGGAGCAGCTCGGCTGGAGCGGCTGGATTTATTTTTCGCTGGTCGTGCTGGTGCCGGTGCACAAACGATTTCTCAGACGCCGGCGCCCCGCGTGAAAACGTTTCGCCATATGTTCGGTCTGTTTGCCATGATGTTTATCCACGCGGCGACGGATTTATTGCCAAATTTCAAACAGTTCGTTTCAACCTAGGGTATCTAAGGAGGGAAAATGCTCGCCGAACAAGCGCTCGGGATTCTGCACGAATGGGTCCAATCGGAAAGTCTGCGGCGTCATTGTTATGCCGTCGCCGATTCCCTGAAACACTTCGCCAAAAACAACCGCGCGGACGCCGATCTCTGGGAAGCGGTCGGGCTCTTGCACGACATGGATTACGAGCGGTATCCGAACCAGGAGCAGAGTTCCACGGAAGGTCACCCGTTTGTAGGAGTCGCGTGGCTGCGCGAGCACGGTTGGAGCGAAGAAGTTTGCCGCGCGATTCTTTCTCACGCCGATTATGCGGGCGTTACGCGTGAGTCGCCGATCGAGAAGACGCTCTACGCCGTGGATGAGCTGAGCGGCTTTGTCATGGCCGTTGCGCGGGTTCGGCCATCGAAGAGCATTCACGAGGTCGATGTCGCGTCCGTAAAAAAGAAGATGAAAGACAAGGCATTTGCTCGGGCCGTGAACCGTGAAGACATCACGCGCGGCGCTGCGGAACTGGGAATGCCGCTGGAAGAAGTGATCGTCGGAGTGATCACAGCGTTACAGGGCGATGCGGAACGGCTCGGACTGGCGGGCGAGCCGAAGCCGGCCGCCTGAAGATCGATGGTCGCCACTCGCGAGTTTGGAATCGCTGATTGCGAGAAGGTCATCGCGTTCTGGGAAAAGATCGACGGCGTGGAAATCTGCGAAGGTGACACGCGCGAGGAGATCGGCGAATACCTGGAAAGAAATCCCGGACTAAGCCGCGTTGCGGAAGTCGATGGCGCGATCGTGGGTGCAGCGCTTTGCGGGCATGACGGGCGGCGCGGCTGGATTTATCACCTCGCGGTGGCGGGAGAGTATCGCGGACACGGAGTGGGCAAACAGCTCGTCGATGACTGCGTGGAGGGGTTGAGAAAGATCGGCCTGAAACGCGCCATCATTCTCGTGGCCGGCGATAACCCGGCTGGCCACCAGTTCTGGTTGCGCGGCGGCTGGGAAGACATCGACGGCGCGATCGCGATGACCAGGGAGCTTTAAGTCTTAAGTGGTTAAGCTTTAAGTAATCTCGCCCGCACTTTCCTCAGAACTCGATCCTTAAAACTTAACACTTAAAGCTTAACACTTACTTTGCCGGCGGCGTCGGATTACGGTTCGGGTACGGCGGGACCGGCGGCAAAACGTAGCCCTTGGTCTTCATATCCTTTTGGATCTCTTCAATGCCTCGATTGAGCTGCTCGTCTTCGCCGCGGAATTCCTTCGTCGGATCGTTGTCCACGACGATGTCCGGATCGACGCCGTGTCCTTCAATGACCCATTCCTTGCCATCCTTCGAATAAGGCGCGAACTCCGGCCGAAAGAGCTGGCCACCGTCTGTTAGCGGCAGCGGGTTCCGAATACCGACCACGCCGCCCCAGGTCCGTTTACCAATTAACTTACCCAGGCCGTTCGCCTTGAAACGATATGGGAATATATCGCCGTCCGACGCCGAGAACTCGTTGCACAACGCGACCATCGGTCCGAGGAACGTCTGTGGCGGGTTCGTCTGTGGCGTGCCGTTGCGCGCGATCTCGATCATCACCAGCGTGCGCCGGAGGCGATCGATCACCAGCGGCGATACGAAGCCACCACCGTTGCCGCGCACGTCCACGATGAGACCTTTCTTGCGGATCTGCGGGAAGTATTGCTTGGTGAACTCGTTCAGCCCTGGCTGGCCCATGTCGGGAATGTGGATGTAACCCACCTCGCCATTCGTCTTCTTGCTTACTTCATCGACGTTCTTCTTCACCCACGCCAGATAGTAGAGCGGTGACTCGTCGGCGACCGGCACGACTGTTATGTCTCGCGCTCCATCATCGGCCGGCTTCGAGTTAACCCGGAGAATCACCTGCTTGTCCGCCGTGCCAATGAGCGCGTCGTAGATATTGGCCAGCGACGAAACCGGGATGCCGTTCACGGCCAGGATGTAATCGCCCTGCTTGACGTTTACTCCGAGGGCAGTTAGCGGCGAGCGCGCGTGCTTGTTCCAGTTCTCACCCGGCAAGATTCTTTCGATCTTGTAAGCCTTCGTCGCGGGGTCGCGCGATAGCTCCGCGCCGAGAAGGCCGAGCTTGATCCGCGGCGTCTCCGGGCGCTCGCCGCCCGCGACATAAGCATGGCCGTTATTCAGCTCGCCGATTAATTCGCCAATCAGATAGGTGAGATCGTTGCGATGGTTCACGAACGGCACCAGTGCGGCATACTTGTCGCGCATTGCCTTCCAATCGACGCCGTTCATGTTCGGCGCGTAGAAGAAGTCGCGCATGTGGCGCCAGCATTCGTTGTAGATCTGGGTCCACTCCGCGTGGCGATCGAGCTTCATGTCCAGCCCGGCGAGTTTTAACCGATAATCTTTCCCCGCTTTCTCGTCCTTGATCTCCAGCTTGTCCTTCGGCAGGTCGATCATGGCGTATTCCTTGCCGATCTTTACCAGCATCTTCTTCCCGTCGGCGGTGATTTCGTAATTACTCACATCACCCAGCACGGTTTCTTTGCGGTCTTCCAGGCTGTAGGAGCAAAGGTGCCAGCGCCGGCTATCCGGACCACCCTCGTCATCCTCAGCCTGATCGTCGGCGACGGTGCGCCGCATGTAGAAAATCCGGTCGCTAACGAGCCTAAGGTTCGAGTAGTTCGCCGACGGGATTTCAAGCGCGATCAAACGGTCGTGAATCCCATCCAGGTCCACCTTGACGGTGACTGGCTTCTTCGCCGCCGGTTCCTTGTCCTTATCCTTGTCGTCCTTCTTGGCATCGTCGCCCGGCTTCTTGTCAGCCTTGGCTTTATCTTTATCGGCGTCCTTGCCTTTATCTTTGTCTTTGTCGTCCGCCTTATCCTTGTCCTTGTCTTTCTTCTTTCCTACTTCATCGCTGCGCGGCCCGAGCGGATTTTCGGTATCCTTCGAAAGCGTCACGAGATACACGCGCTCCAGGTCGCGATACACGTTGTTGAAATCGGTCTGGTCGAAGATCGGTTTAAAGTCGCGGCTCGATGTCAGCATCAAATACTTGCCGTCGTCGCTAAATGTGGCGTTATCCGCCGAATACCAATCGTCGGTCACCGGCGTTGATTTTTTGTCCGCCATCGCAAAGAGATAAATCTTGTCGCCGCCATTCTCTTCCTGAAGCGCGTAAGCGATCCACTGGCTGTCCGGCGACCAATCGTAACCGCGGATCTCTGCCTCCTTACTCTCGGCCACCTGCGTTACGGCCTTGCTCGCTACGTCGATGAAACGGAGCCGCTGCTTGCGATCGCTCCACATCAGCTTCTTGCTGTCGGGCGACCAGATCGCGGCGTAGAAATAAGTATCGGCGCTGTTCGTGAGTTGGGTCGGCTCGCCTTTGCCGTCCTGCGAACGGACATACAGCTCGTTCTCGCCGGTCGCGTCGGAGTTGTAGGCAATCCATTTTCCGTCTGGCGACCAGACCGCGTCCCGCTCGTGCGCGTTTGACGTCCGCGTCAGGTTACGCGCTGTCCCGTCTTTTCCCGGGATGGAATACAAATCGCCCCGCGCGACCGCGATGACGCGCTGGCCATCCGGCGCGGAGCTGACCGATTCGATATGCTTCGACGCATCGACCAGCGCCGAGCGACCCGAGGCGAAATCTTCCTTGATGTCGATCGGCACTACCGCCGATTGCCCGCTAGCCAGATCGTAACGCCAGATGTAACCCGCCTGTTCGAACACGATCGCGTCTTTCCCGATCGACGGGAACTTGATGTCGAAATCCTTGAAGGTGGTGAGCTGCTTGGTGTCTTTGCCGGTTAGATCGGTCGAGAAGAGATTCATTCGGCCGTCGCGATCGGAGATGAAATAGATGCGGTTATCCGGCGCCCACATCGGGCAGATGTCCTGTGACGGATCGTTCGTCAAGTTCTGGACCTGGCCGGTCTTGAAATCGAAGATCCAGACGTCGTCGGCCATGCCGCCGCGATAATGTTTCCAGGTGCGGAACTCCCGGAAGACGCGGTTGTAAGCCATCTTCGAGTCGTCCGGCGAAAAGGAAGCGAACCCGCCGCGCGGCACCGGCAGTTGCTGGGGGAGGTCGCCATCGAGACCCGCGGTGTAAAGCTCGCCGATAAACGAATTGAAGGTGCGCATCCGCGAGCGGAACACGACGAGCGGTTTGGTGTTTTCCCACGTCATCACGATGTTGTTCGGCCCCATCCGGTCCGAGATGTCGTCGCGACCCACCGTCGTGGTCGTCGTGATCCGCTTCGGCGCCCCGCCGTCTCCCGGCATGACGTAAACCTCGGTGTTGCCGTCATACTGCGAGGTGAACGCGAGCTGTTTTCCGTCACCGGAGAAATGCGGGAACGAAGTGTAACCTGGCCCGCTGGTGAGACGGCGCGCGATCCCGCCTTCCTTGGCGACGGTGTAAAGCTGGCCCGCGTGACAGAAGACGATTTGCTGGCCGTTGGTGGTGGGAAAACGCAAGAGCCGGGTGGTGTTCGGTAACGCCTGGGCGGAGGCCGAGCGGTCGAGCACGATCACGAGGAGGGACGCGATTGCGAGACGAAGAAGCGATGTTAGACGCATAAACAGGATATGGAAGTGGCGATCAGGGCTGGCGTGAGGCCGTCAGCCTGACAACTGTGATTAGTTTAGTTGGTGCGAAGTCGCGGGGCAGCGCTACGCCGTTACACGACGGAACATAATCGCGGCCACGAGACCAACCAAGA
>JBEEHI010000352.1:0-6316 GCA_041167305.1 Verrucomicrobiota bacterium | reverse complement strand
CCGTTGAGGCTGAACTTCAGCACACCCGGGCTTTTCATCTTGGAATTCCCGCCCAGGACGTTCGGCACGCTCAGCTCCTTCGGCTCCGGCCACGCTTCGAAGCGCGCCGTGACTTTGTAGCCCTCATCAATGGGAAACCAGTGCAACCCTTTGAAGTTCCGCCTCGCTTCGCTGTTACTGTCTTTCAATCGGATCCCGAATCGCTCCTCCCGTTTGATCAAAAAGAAGGTCTGCGTTCCCGTCCGAACCTCCGTCGGCTTCCCCTTCTCATCGGACGCAAGATCAACCGGTGCCGAAACACTTTTGCCATCGATCTGCGCGTCGATGCCCTTCTCCATCTTGAGAACCGCCTTGCCCTCCTTGAACTCGATCTCGCCGAATTTCCCCTGCTTGAAATTCTCCGTCAGCCGCACATCAAACTGCTCGCCCGCGCCGACCGTGTTAATCCCCTCCTTCAACCAGAACAACCCCGCCACCGTCAGCCATCCCGTTTCCTTCTTCAGGTTCGTCTCTCGCTCGCTCCGCCATTTCTCGATCCCCTTCGCATAATCCGTCTGCGCCTGCGCAGAGACCAGAACCCCAAGTGCAACTGCGAAAGATATGAATCCCTTCTTCATTCAATCTGAAATCTGCATTCTACAATCTGCAATCAGCCTTCAAACGCCTTCTTCAACGCCGCGAGATCGAGCTTCACCATTTGCATCAGCTCATGCATCACCCGCTCCAATCCCGCCGGATCCTTGACCCATTCCGCGAAAAACTTTCCGGGCACGACTTGCCACGAGAGTCCGTATTTGTCCGCGAGCCACCCGCATTGCACTTCTTTGCCGCCATCCGCGGTCAGCTTTCCCCAGTAATAATCGATCTCCTCCTGCGTGTCGCAGTTGATCACGAACGAGACCGCTTCGGTGAACTTGAACTGCGGACCGCCGTTCAACGCCGTGAACTCCTGCCCATCCAGCTCGAACGATACCGTCATCACCTGGCCTTTCCGTTCCGCCGGCTCCTCGCCGGTGAAATGCGTAATCTGTTTGACCTTCGAATTCTTGAACACCGAGACGTAGAACTTCGCCGCCTCCTCCGCCTGCCCATCGAACCACAACATTGGGGTAATTCTTTGCATGGGTCACACCAAAGCTGAAATCCTCAGAAACGGAAATGCTGAAACGCTGCTGTAGTCGCGGCGCTCTGTCGCCGCCTCTGCCAACAAAGTTGTCATCCTGATACCGCAAAAGCGGGAGAAGGATCTCTGAATATTTCCGGGCCGTATCGCGCAGGCGTTTCAGCGTTTCACTTTTTCAGCTCCATCGTCATGAAGACACTGTTCGGGTCCTCGATGTAATCAGCAAACGGCCCGCAAAACGCAAAGCCCGCGCGCGCGTAGAGCTGACGCGCCGGCTCGAACGCGTCCATCGATCCGGTTTCCAAACTCAAGCGGTCGTAACCGCGACGCTCCGCTTCACCGATGATGTAATCCAGGATCGCCCTCGCCACGCCTTTCCTTCGATGCTGCGCCGAGGTTCGCATCGACTTGATCTCGCCGTGCTGGAAGTCCAGTTCCTTGAGAGCGCCACATCCGAGCAGCTCGCCATTTTCCCAGGCGCTCCAGAACGTAACCTCCGGTTTGCGCAGTCCCTCGATCGGCAACGCGTGGATACTCTCCGGCGGCGAAATCTGCCTCATGTTCGCGAGATGTTCCTGTAACAGCGCGCGGATCTCGGAACCGTTCAGATCGTCTATTCGAATTTCCATCTTCGCAGGCCTGGCCAGATCGCAGCCTAGCGCAGGCGGGCCTGCTACGCTGTAGCTTCAGCGCAGGCGGGCCAAGAACTTTGCCACTTTGGGGCGCACGACGGCCATCGCCGCTTCGCTGAAGACATGGCCTTCGCCCGGCACGAAGTCCGTCTCCACGTGCCCGCCCCGCGCTCGCAAAACGCGCAGGAGCGGTTTCGCGAATTTCTCCACCGGCACGCGCTTGTCTTCCAATCCGTGCACCATCATTACTGGCGGCATTTTGCCGACGCGCTTCTCCTCCGAATTCCAGATCCCGCCAGCCTGCTCCGTCACCGCCCCGACCAGCGGATTATCAGAAGCTGCCGCGATCGCCAGGAAACCGCCGAGCGAATATCCATAGAGCCCAATTGGTCGCGCCTTGTTCTCCTCGCGCCCGTGCGCCCACATGATTCCATCACACAACGTCTCGAGCCATGCGCCGAAATGCTTCTGCATCGTGGAATCGAGCGCGACGATGGTGCCGGTGCGGTTGTAATAATGCAGCAGATAAGCCGTATCGCCCGCATCGGCGAGCGCACGTGCTACTCGCTTCATGCTCGGCCCGTCGAAGACCATTCCGCCCGCGCCGTAAAGCACGATGACGGTCCGATGCGATTGCGTCCCGACCGGCGCATAACGATCCGCCCGGATCTTTCTGCCCCCGCTGTCGAAAAACAAAGTCGTCGGCCGCGCGTTCGCTCCCTCAGCACTCCCAATCCCCATGAGAAGCGACCAAACGCCACACAGCGCCGCGACAATTCGGCCGTTCATCGCGAATCTGCGTTCCTCTGCGAAATCTGCGGACGATCCCTTCCCTACTTCTTCGCCGCGATCGGCGCCGAATACTGCACGTCTTCCCACGTCAGCTTCAACACGCCTCCGTCCACCGCGATCGTGAATTGATCCACCGCCTTATCGGCCGCCTGCTTCTTCATGTCGATCCGAACCAAATCCTGTTTCTCATCGTACTTCGTTCCCCACTGGCCCGTCTGCTTGTTCACGATCAACTTCGCGGCACCTTCTTCGGGCATCAGAAACAAAGTGTAGGTCCCGGCGGCGATCGCCGTCCCGCCGATCGTGATGTCCTTGTCAGTTGTGAGCGTTGTCGCCTCGTCCGCGCCCAACCGCCAAACCTTGCTGAACGGAACGAGCGTGCCCCAGATCTTGCGCTTCTCCCCGCTCTTCGGGTCCTTCGAATAAGGCCGGCCGTAAACGATCGTAATCTTCGCGTCACCGACGCTCGCGTTCACCGTCTCGTGCGGACTCACCCGCGGTTTTTCCTCGGCGAAGAGCGGCGATGTCAGAGCAAGGGCAGTGAGAACAACGAGAGTGGATCGAATCAATTTCATGGCCGCAAGATTCGCTCCATCCCGGGATTGCGTCTAGTCGAAACCTGACTCGCTGCCGCCACGAAACTGTAGGGCAGGCGCACCGCCTGCCACATTCTCGGATTCGGCAACCGGGCGGTCGCCCTGCTACGATCCCTCCTGAGAATTGCCTTTCCGCCACGTCCTCACTACACTTCCGCTGTGAGTCTCGCCGAGATAAAGACTGCCGTAGACGCGCTCTCCGCTGACGAGCTCGTGGAGCTCGCTGCCTTTATTCGCGAGCGCGATAACGCTGCCTGGGATCGGCAGATCGACAACGATTTCTCGGACGGCGGGCGCCTCAGTTCGGTCGCCGAAGAAGTTCGGTCGGATATTCGCACGGGTCGCCTGCAGGACCTCCCGTGATCGGCAGAACCCACGGTCGGTTCTGGAAACACTTCCACGCTTTGCCCGCCGCGATTCAAAAACTTGCCCGGGAGAAATACGCCCTCTGGCAGAAGGACCCGTTCCATCCATCGTTGAAATTCGAGGAACGACGAAACGGCATATGTGTCGTCCGAATCGGCGACCACCACCGCGCGCTCGGCATTCATGAGGGCAACATCGTCGCGTGGTTTTGGATCGGCACGCACGCCGAATACAATCGTTTCCGATTCTGAGTCTGGTCCCTCGTTCCCCGGTTTGCAGGGAAGCCGCATCGCCGTAATTATCGGGATTTGTATTGGCAGGCTAGCCGCCTGCGCGGTAGGAATTTGAGCCGGAGCTGCGACCGGAACCATGGTGGAACTCATTCTGATTTGTCTCGTGGCCGTCGCGCTGCTCGCGATCGTCTCCCGGAAAATCAACATCCCCTACCCGATCCTGCTCACCGTGGCCGGTGGGCTTCTCGCGCTGGTGCCCGGCCTTCCCGCGATTCACCTCGATCCGAAACTGGTTTTCGATCTGTTTCTGCCGCCGCTCCTTTATCCCGCGGCCGTTTACACCTCCTGGAGAGATTTCCGGGCAAACCTTCGGTCGATTCTCCCGCTCGCCATCTTCCTCGTCCTGCTGACGATGACGGCGACCGCTTACCTGCTCCATGCTCTGACGGGATTACCGCTGGCGGTTGGTTTTGTTTTCGGCGCTCTCATCTCGCCGCCCGACGCCGTGGCCGCGCTCGCGGTAACCAAAGATCTGAAGGTGCCGCGCAAGATCATTGTCATCCTCGAAGGCGAAAGCCTGGTGAACGATGCCACGTCATTCATCTCTTTCCGTTTCGCGGTCGCCGCCGTCCTGACCGGGACCTTTTCGCTCGGCCAGGCGAGCGCGCAATTCCTTCTCGTCGCCGCGGGTGGTATCGCGGTCGGCCTCGCCACTGGCTGGCTGGCGACGCAAGTGCAGAAGCGCATGGACGATCCGCCGGTGCAAACCATGTTCTCGCTGCTCACTCCGTATGTCGCCTACTTCAGCGGAGAAAAGCTGCATGTCTCCGGGATCCTCGCGGTCGTCATCGCCGGCATTTATTACGGCTGGCGCGCGCCTCGGGTCTTGAGCGGACGGATGCGGCTCCAGGCGGTCCCGGTCTGGCAAATGGTCACCTTCATTCTGAACGGAATTCTTTTCATGCTCATCGGCCTGCAACTGCCGCAGGTGATCCACGCACTCCCTCCCGGTTCGGCGATCGCCGTCGCAAAACTGGGTGTGCTTATCCTTTTGGCGCTCGTGCTCGTCCGTTTTGCCTGGCTCTTCGTCGCCACTTATTTGCCGCGACTCTTCAGCAAATCATTCCGTCGCAAGAACCCCGCGCCCTGGCAACAGACGGCGCTCATAGCCTGGACCGGAATGCGCGGCGCGGATTCGCTGGCCGGCGCCCTCGCCATTCCATTTCTCCTCGCGGACGGCACGCCGTTCCCCGGACGCGACCTCATCCTCTTACTAACCTTCTGCGTTATTTTCGGAACACTCGTCGTGCAAGGACTCACGCTGAAACCTTTGGTCCGCTGGCTAAGAATCGTGGACGATCACGTTACCGAAAAAGAAGAGCGACTGGCGCGCCTGCGCGCGAACGAAGCAGCCTTGGCGCGCATCGAAGACATGGGCTCGTCGGGTCAGGCGCGGCCCGAAACCGTCGAACGCCTCCGCTCCGAATACGCCGACCGCATCCGGCAATTGAGCAAGGACACCTCGCATGAAGAAAGCCTCCGCCGCTTATACTCAAAGGACTTTCAGCAGTTAGCTTGCGAAGCCCTGGAAACCGAACGCGAAACCGTTATCGGCCTGCGCAACGAAGACACCATCAACGACGAAGTCCTCCGCCGCATCCAGCACGACATCGACCTCGCCGAAGCCCGCCTTCAGCGGCGTGGGTAAAGCCAGTGACGTGTGACCAGTGACAAACGTTTTGTAGGGCGTCTGTGTCAGACGCCATGTCTCTAACTTACGGCGTCTCACAGAGACGCCCTACAACCTCCTCCCTCGTTTCCAAAGCCTGCCCGCCGTGGCGGGTTGTACTTGGGAACGACACCTGCATACGAAGTTGCACTTCGTCTATTCAGGACTCCAGGCAGGAGGTGAAGCTCAGCTTCTAAGATTCGGCAGCGTGCTTCCCGAGCTTCTTCAAAAGCCGCAGCAACGTCAGCCGCTCGCCATCTGAAAGGACACCGGCAATATTTTCCATCGCGGCGGCGTGCTCGCCAAAGCCACGCGTGATCAGCGCGCGCCCCTTTGGCGTCAATTCAACCTGGCGCACCCGGCGGTCGGCGGCGTGGCCTTTGCGCGACACCAGCCCTTTCTTGACCAGCCGATCCACGGCGACGCTGATCGAACCGGGCGTAAGCCAGACCTTGGGGCCGACGGTATTCACGGGGAGCGGTCCTTTGTGGAGGAGCGCTTCGAGGACGCGGAAATCGGAGTCGCCCAGGTCTGTCCGTTTGATGCTCTCCGCCGCGTGCGGGATTAGCGCCTGAAAGGCTTTCATAAAGACGAGCCAGAGATGGACGCCGGAGGAATCTTCCTTTGGCTTGGTTCGTTTTTGTTTCATTGAAAATAATTCGTTGACGAAAAGTATATTGATGTCAATATACTTCGTATCAAACAAATGAAACTATCATGAAAATCACTTCTGTCATCGCCCGTTTTCTTCTGGGCCTCATCTTTCTCGTCTTCGGCCTCAACGGCTTTCTCCATTTCATTAAGGCCGCCATGCCCACCGGAGTTGCCGGGCAATTCCTCGGGGC
>JBEEHI010000351.1:0-4492 GCA_041167305.1 Verrucomicrobiota bacterium | reverse complement strand
GCGCTGTCCGCAGCGAACGCGTGATCTTCTCGGAATATCGAATTTGCAATTGAGAGGTCCCTCGGCGCGCTGCGCCAGCCTCGGGATGACCCGCGTCACCACATGAGAAAATTCTACACCCTTCTTTCCCGCGAAGTGCGCAGTTACTTCTACTCTCCGATTGCGTACGTCGTGCTGGTGTTTTTTCTCTTCGTCGCGGGGGTCGATTTCTATTTCCAGCTTTCGTTCATGAACGGGAAGCCGGTCGGCTACTCGGTCCAGGAAGCATTCTTCAATTCGGTCTTTTTCTGGTTCGCCTTCGTCCTGATTTTTCCGCTGATCACGATGCGTTTGTTCGCGGAGGAATTTAAGATGGGCACAATCGAGCCGCTTATGACAGCGCCAGTCCGCGACTGGCAAGTCGTGCTGGCCAAATTCTTCGGCGCCCTCGTTTTCTATTTGATCCTCTGGCTGCCCACGCTGCTCTACTTCTGGCTCTTTCAATCGGTCACGCACCAATCCGCCGCGAACTCGACGGGCGCCTACCTCGGCGCGTATCTCATGCTGCTCTTGCTCGGCATGTTCTATCTCTCGATCGGGTGTCTCGCCTCGGCGCTGACCAAAAACCAGATCGTCGCCGCCGTGATCTCGTTCTGCGTTATCACGCTCCATTTTTTCTCCGGGCTGGTTTCGTTCATCCTCTCGGAGGTCAGCTCGAGCACGCGGCAGTTGCTCGGTTATTTCTCGGCGATTGAACAAATGGGAACGCTTTCCCGCGGCGAGATCGATACGCGTCCGGTGGTCCTTTACGTCAGCATGACGATCGTGATGCTGACGCTGACTTACCAGGCGTTCCAATCCCGGAAGTGGAGGCTGTAGCCGATGGCCGACGAACAACCCGCGCCCGACAAGCCGCAGAAAATCCACCGCGTCCGCATCGGTGTGAACGTCCTCGTCCAGACGGCGCTTCTGCTCTTCCTCGCGATCGCGGCGAACTACCTCGGGTTCGAGCATTACAAACGCTGGGACCTTTCCCGCGACCAGAAGTACGCGCTCTCGGACAAGACGAAGCGCTTCCTCGAAACGATCAAAGGCAAAATCCGGATAACCGTTTTCTTCTCGGCCAATAACCCCATCTCTCAGGACGTGCAGTCGCTGCTGACCGAATACCAGTACGCGGCGAAGGAGAAAATCGACATCGAGCACATCGATCCCGAACGGAATTACTCCCGAGCCAAGGCCCTCGTCGATAAATACAAGATCGTCAGCGACGAGAGCCAGCTCATTCTCGATTACGACAACCGCAACAAGTCGGTGAAGGCGTCCGAGATGGCGGAGATGGACCAGGGCAACCCGATGTTCGGCGAGCCGCCCAAGATGACGGGGTTCAAAGGCGAACAAGCCATCACCGGCGCGATGATCGACCTGGTCGAAGGAAAGAAAAACGTGGTCGGCTATGTGCTCGGGCACAAAGAGCCGCCGATCGCCGAAGGCGGCCCGATGTCGCTCGTGAAGACGGTGATCGAGAACGAGAACATCAAGTTCCAGGAATTGAACCTCTTCGAAGTGCCGGAAATCCCGCCTGACCTGAAGACGATCGTGATCAACGGCCCGCAGTACGATCTTTCCGAACGCGAGATGAAATTGCTCCACGATTTCTGGGAAAAACAGGGACGCATTCTGCTGCTGCTCGATCCGTCCGCGAAAACGCCGAAACTGCTCGCGTTCCTGAACGACCTGGGGGTCAAGGTGAACGACGATCGCCTCATGGCCGTGGTCAAGACCGGCATCCAGGAAATGGCGCGGGTGCGCGATGTGATCGGGCGTTTCCTGCCCGAAAGCCCGATCACGAAGAAGCTCGCCGACGTGCGTGGCATTTTTCTGGGCGGCACATCGTCGATCACGCTGGAACAGGACCGGGTGCGGGTGGCGAACGTGCGACTGCAACCGTTGATCAAGGCGGAGAAAGGATATTGGGCTGAGAAGGATTACAATTCGACCGATGAAGAGAAACTCCAAGCCGATGCCTTGGCGAATCCGAGCACGCTGCTGACGATCGGCGTCTCGATCGAAAAAGGCGGGAGCGCGGATGAACGGGTACAGACGAATTCCGCGCGCATGGTGGTTGTGACCAACGCGAACTTTGTCCAGGACAGCGCGACCAAGGTTGCGCAGGACCAGCAGGCGCTGGATTTCATGTCGGGGAGCATTAACTGGTTGTTGAGCCGCGAACAACTCATCGGGATCGCGCCGAAAATTCCACAAACGCTGTCCTTCACCCTGGACGATAAGGCGATGAGCAACATGCGGTGGCTGATTCTCGTTTTGCTGCCGCTGATCCCGGCCGTGTTGGGTTTCGGCGTGTGGTGGTACCGGCGCGCCTGAGGCGTTGCGCAATTGCCGAACTGAATGAAAACAAAGACGACGCTTCTTCTGTTGATCGTGGCGGTCGCGGCCGCGCTCTGGATCAAGTTCTACGAAAGCAAAGGACCGAACACCGAAGAAGCGAAACGCCTGGCCGGCAACGTCGTCAATTTCGAGCGCGACGCGCACGAAGGGATCGTGATTCAAAACGGCGACGACCGGATCGAGCTGAAAAAACAGGACCAGAAATGGCGGCTCGAAGCGCCGTTCAAAGACCAGGCCGATCGCGGCGCGGTGGAAAATCTCATCGCGGACCTGGATGGCTGGCAGAAATTCGATGCGATTTCCGCGAGCGAAATCGAGAAGAACAAGGGCCTGCTGGATGAATACGGCCTGAGCAAAGGAAAGCTGAAGTTGAAACTGCTCGGCAAAGGCACGCCGCCGGAAATTACCTTCGGCAACGACGCGGCGCTCCAGGGAAAAATGTATGTGCGGGTGGGCGACGGCGGCGACGTAGTCATCGCGGCGCAGTCGGTCCGCAATGACATCGCAAAGAAGCCGGAAGACTTCCGCGACAAAAAACTCACGGACCTGACGACCGCTCAAGTCGTGCGCGCCCTGGTCAAGACCCCCGCAGGCGAGATGGAGCTGGAGAAGAAGGCCGAGCACTGGGAAATCGTGAAACCATTAAGGGCGCGCGGCGACGACCAGAAGATCAACGATCTCCTGGCGCAAATCACCACGGCGCAAATCCAGCAATTCGTCGCGGAAGATCGCGGCGACCTCCGGCCTTACGGACTCGCGGAGCCTCGCGGTTCCATCACGCTGTTCTCGATCGACGACAAAACCGGTCAGACCCTCCAGATCGGCGGTGTGCCGGAGAAAGAGAAGGACCAGGTTTACGTACGATTCACAGCGCGCAGCGCCGTTTATACGTTGCCGAAAAAGATCGAGGAACTTCTGGCGCTCAAGCCCGCCGACCTGCGCGATCGCCACCTCGTCCGGATCGATACCAACATTCTCGATCGCATCACGATCGACGCGCCGGGCAAAGGAAAGACCGTCTTCGCGCGCAAGGATGAAAACTGGACGATTGCGAGCAGGAATAATCAGCCGGCAAATTCGAGCGAAGTGAAGCGCCTGCTCGATTTGGTGATCGCCGAGCAGGTCACGAAATTCGTCGAGGACGTCGCGTCGGACCTGCCGAAATACGGACTCGATAAGCCGCAGCTCCAGGTGACGTTCAGCTCGTTCGCTTCGGAGAACACGCCGGAGTCAGTCGCGGGCGAACATCCGTTCGCGACGATCGCGTTTGGGAAAGTCGATGGGGACAACGTCTTCGCGCGGCTCGGCGACGAGCCGTTCATCGTCGCCGTGCGCCGCAGTTTGCTCGACAACATTTTCGCCGACCCGTTGCAGTGGCAGGAACTGGCGATCTTCCGGTTCAAACCGGACGAGGTGCACAAGCTCACGGTGACGACCGATCGGGAATCCGCGCTGGTGCGCAATGAAAAGAACGAATGGACTTGGGTGAAGGGAACCGAGCCGATCAATACCGTGAACGTCCAGTCGTTGTTGAATACGCTGACGGTGTTGCGGGCGGTGCGATGGACAGGAGCGACAACGCCCGCGCATGGTTTCGACAAGCCGCAGGTGACGATCGCATTCACCACTTCGCCCGATGATAAGAGCGTACACAAGCTCGTGGTCGGCGCCTCGGCCGGCCAGGGGATGTGGTTCGCGAAAACGGATGAACGCGAAGGAACCTTCGTGCTCAGCAACCCGGATCTGAATGCGTTCAAGTTGCCGCTCGTGGCGATGCCGAGTCCGAGTCCAGTGGCTACAACCAGCGCGAGCGCATCGCCAACCGTTTCGGCGTCGCCGAAGCCTTAATTGGAGATGGCCTGCCCTCAGGCCGTTGAGAGAAGGCTCCGCACCGCGCTTCCGGCACGAGGGCGTGCCGGCTCCAAAGTCACAGTTTCTGCGCAGTGTAGATCGTGGCAATACCGCCGGTCAGCGGTTCAGCCGCCGCCATCGTGAAGCCGTTTCTCTCGATGAGTCCGAGCATCGCTCCGCCGCTGGGGAATTTTTCGATCGAGCCGGCGAGATAATCGTAGGCCGCTTTATCGCCGGTCACGATCGACGCGAG
>JBEEHI010000350.1:0-6098 GCA_041167305.1 Verrucomicrobiota bacterium | reverse complement strand
CGCCACTGGTTGGAGTGATTGCAACCGCGACCTTGTAAACCTTGCGCCCGTTCAGCTCGCGAAAAGCTGCCGGCCTCATTGCCTGGCGCCGAGAAGTTTTTGGACGAGCGCCTCAAATCTCGGGTCGCCGTGAAGATCGTCGAGGAGCGGATCGTACTTGAGGGTTAGAATTTCGGGAGCGTGTTGGTCGAACGCTTTTTGCAACGCGGCGATCGCACCGTCCTTGTCGCCTAACGAGAGGCGAATCACGGCGATGCTCCATTCGCTGACGAACTTCGTCCGGCTCTGTTGTTCGAGATCGGTCAAAATCCGTTGCGCTTCATCGCGCGACCCGGAGCGAGCATACGCCTGCGCCAGGAGCGAGAGTGTATATGGCTCATCGGTTGCGGCGGCCTTGGCCTTCTGATATTCCGCGAGAGCGTCCGCGAGTTTGCCTTCGAATTGCAATGCCATCGCCAGGTATTCGCGAGCGATATGAAAGTTTGGATCGATCTCGAGGGTCTTCCGGCTTTGCGCGATCGCGTCGTCAAAGCGGTGCGCGTTCAGGTAATTGAACGCCAGGTCGGAATTGACGATGAGCGACAGGGGATCGACCACGACCGATCGTTTGGAACTGGCGATGGCCTCATCGAACTGGCCGAGCGCGCCCAGCGCAGTGGTCTTCCATTGGTGGGCCGTCGCATAATTCGGATCGAGCTCGGTGGCGCGATTAAACTCCGCGATCGCCTTGGCGAAATCGTGATCGAAATTTGCGTAAATCACCCCCAAGGCGGCATGGGGCGCGCCTAACGAGGGCTCCAGGCTGATCGCTCTGATCGCCATCTCCTTTGCCTTCGGATAAAATTCATCCGGCGCGCCCACACCGTAGTCGGGGTAGAGCACATAGGCATCGGCCAGACCGGAATACGCGAGCGCATAGTTCGGATCTTTCGCGACGGCCTGATTGTAGTAATCGACCGCCTTCGGCAAATCGAGCGACGTCCGCTTGTTCCAAAAAAATCTGCCTCTGAGATAAAGGTCGTATGCTTCCGGATTCGCGGTCGGCTTTTTCGACATGGCGTCCTTCTCCGAGCCAGTCAGTTTCGCCTGCAATTGATCGGCAATCGTTTTCGCAATGTCGCTTTCGACGGCAAAGATGTCGGTGAGCTTGCGATCGTAAATCTCCGCCCAGAGATGAGCGTTCGTCAGGCCGTTGATTAACTGGACGTTCACGCGCACCTGGCCGTTCACCTTCTGAACGCTGCCTTCGAGAATGTTCATTACCCCGAGCTGTTTCGCGACGTCGGTCAGGTTCTCCGGCGCGGCCTTGAACTTCTGCGTGGAAGTGCGCGCGATGACTTTCAGGTCGGCTACTTTGGCCAGCCGGGTCAGGATTTCGTCCTGCACCCCTTCGGCAAAGAAGGCGTTGTCCGGATCCGTGCTCAGGCTATCGAACGGCAGGACCGCGATGGACTTGGCGTTGGCGATGGCCGTGCTGGACTCGTTAGGCAGCGGAGCGGGCTGGGTAACCGGCCGCCGCGGCGCGAGAACGAATTTGTCGACACAGAAGTATCCGAGCGCAACCAACAGGGAGACGATAATGATGCGGTCCATCCGCCGCGCGGTTTGCGGCGCGATCGATTGCTCCGGCGCGACCTCCTCGTCGCGCTTTAGTCCTTGCGGGGTTAGCTCGAAGACCCAACTGAAGACCAGCGCGGGCACGAAACCTATCGCCAACAGAATAACGATGCTGCGGGGCAGCCAATCAGGCGCGCCGAACATTGGCAGCACGGTGCTCGCCACCTGGGTCAGTAACCATGCCCCGACGAGATAAAGCCCCGCCATCCGGATAACATTGCGGCGCCGGAGTTCGGCGAAGAAATTCTGCGGGTTCACGGCTTCTTCTCTTCGCAGAGTTTCTGAAAGCGCGGATCACCGCGGAGATTATCGAAGTCGGGATCGAGGCGGAGCAGGGCGGCGGTCAAGGGAGGCGCGCCATCCGAAGGGTTGGCCAGGATCCGCTCAATGCTGGAAATGGCGCGCCCTTTTTCTCCAAATCTCGCCAGGACGCGCGCGCGCGAATCTTCCACCTGCGACTCGGTACGAGCGTCGCCGGCACTTAGCTCGGCGCATTTGTCGAGAGTCCGGAGCGCGGCATCGCCGTCTCCTAATTCACTCAGGGAAAAAGCCAGTGCTCCGAGTAATTCTCCATTGCCGGGTTGCTGTTGCGTCAGCTTTTCCAGGATGTCCCGGCCGCGTTCAAGCATCGCCCGGGCTTCGGCCGTTTTTCCGGCCATCAACTGGAGGTCCGCCCAAGACAGAAGGAATGGCAACTTTTCCAACTCTGCGCCGTGGGTGAGCGGTTCGAGGACCTTGATCGCGGCAGTTGGGTCTCGTCTTAACCGGGCCTGATAACAGATCGCAGAGAGGCTAGAATCCGCCCCATCGATTTTAGGAATTACGCCGTCCAGCGCGGATTGAGCATCATCGAGTCGTCCAAGAGCCTGGAAAGCGGAAGCTTTGAGTCCGCGCAGATCGGTGTTGTCCGGCCAGATCCGCAAGGCGCTGTCTGCTGACTGAAGCACACCCGAAAAATCCCGGATGGCCAGGCGAAGTTGGATGGCCTGGTTGCGAGGGAAAAGATCGCGCGGGTTTAACGCGATCACCCGGTCGATGGATTCAATACTCTCCTGCCAGTGCCCGAGGCGCGCCAAAATAAAAGCAATGACCTGGTGAATCTCGGGGTTACTCGGCCAGGAATTGCGCAACTGGCGCATCATCTCCAGCGCGCCTTTGTAATCGTGGAGCACCCAATATTGAAAGTAGGCGCGAGCTAATTGCGTTTCGGCCAGGTCCGGGCGCAATCGCGTCGCTTCCGCCAAAGCATGTTCCGCCGCTGCCCGCCGGCTGGCCGTCACATCAGAATGAAAAAATATGACGGAATGACTTCGCGACAGCGCAGCCCACGCCTCGGCAAACTGTGGATCGAGTCGCGTGGCTTCCTCGAATGAGCGCACCGCCGCCTCCTGTTCGTCCTGACTGTTCGACCGAAAATATTGCGCAGTGCCTCGAAGGTAGGCGTCGTAGGCGGCGGAATTTTTGGTGGGCTGCTGCGCGAGGACGGCTTTCTCCGCCCCGGTCAGTTTGGCGTTCAACGCTTCAGCGATGGCCCCCGCCACTTCCCCTTCCACCGCGAAGATATCGTCCAGCTTACGATTGTAACTCTCAGCCCAGAGATGTTCATCCGTTGCGACACGAATGAGCTGAACGTTGACGTGCACGGCGTTCCCGACCTTCTGCACACTCCCTTCGAGCAAATTGGCAACTCCGAGTTGCTTCCCGACCTCGCGCAGATTATCCGGCGTGCTCTTGTATTTTTGGGTGGAGGTGCGCGAGATGACTTTGAGCGCGCTCACCTTGGCGAGGCGCGTCAGGATTTCGTCCTGGATGCCTTCGGCGAAATAAGCGTTCTCCTTGTCACTGCTGAGATTCTCAAAAGGCAGGACGGCAATCGATTTCTCCGGAACCGGTAGGGACGCCGCGCTGCGGCGTCCGTCCGTATCGCCGACCTCTGTTCGGACGGCCCAGCGGCCCGTCCCTACCCACTGAAACGCAAACAGCCCCGCGGCGATGAGCGCTACCGTGACGATGAGGGCGGTTAACTTCCGTCCGGTCTTGGGCGTGATTGATTCGCTGGGCGGCACATCTTCCGCGCGCTTGATCCCTTCCGGTGTTAACTCGAAGGCCCAGGCCAGGACCAACGCAATCGGAAAGCCCAGGAGAGTCAGGACCACCACCGCGCTCGTGATCGTGTCGGAAAGATGCAGCGCCGGAACGACGGTCGCCGCCACCTGCATTACGAGCCAGCCGACGACGGCATAAGCAACGGCAACCTTGTAAACGTTGCGGCGCTTCAGCTCGGCGAAGAAATTGCCCGGGTTCATTTCCAACTACTTGTTAGGTCCGATCTGCTCCCTGCCCCGGAGCAGTTCCTCGAATTCCGGATCGCTCCGGAGGGGATCCCAGACAGGATCAATCTTCAGGCGTTGTAATGACACAACCATGCCGGCCGGGATGGAAAGCAGCCGCCGAAGCGCTTTCACTGCATCATGCGGCTCGCCGGCGCGCGCCTGGACTTCAGCCAGCCCCACGGCGAAGACCGGGCCCACCATGGCGTCCTTCTCAATCGGCAGGGAGTCGGCCGCTTGATGCGCCAGGCGGAGAGCGTCGCTGTTCCGTTCCAGCGCCAGGCAGGTCCAGCTCAGCTGGGTCATCGCGAATGCATCATCGGGGCGGTCGTGCAATCTCGCCTCGAGGAGATCGCGCGCTTGGTCGCTCTCGACTTTCGCACTGGCAGCCTGCCCGCCTAGAACGCGAATAGCGGTACGGGCGGCAAGTCGCGTGATGCGCTGCGCTGGTTCGGCGCTCTCCTTCTCCCACTCCTGTAGTGCGCCCGAAAAATCCCGCTCCAGGATGCGAAGGTAGATGCGTTGATCGACAATCGCCGAAACGCTGCCCCGGACAGCGCTCGGACTAAGGTTCGTGCCCGCGGGGAGGTTGGACACGGTTCGCTGCGCCGCCGCGATGTCCCCGTCTCCGTTGGCGGAGCATAGGAATAGAACACGAATCGCGAGAAGATTGTGCGGGTCGAGGGCCAGAGAACGCGAGGCAGCGCGTTTCGCTTCCGGCCATTGGCGCAAGTTTAAATAAGTCGCGCCAATGTTTTCCGGAATCGCCGTGTCGCGCGGGTCGAGTTTTTCAGCCTTGGCCATCTCGGAGAGCGCGCGTTCCCATTCACCCCGGCGACGATAGACATAGGCGGAATCGACCAGCGCATCGACGCTATTGGGTCGGAGTTCGATGGCTCGCCGGAATTCAGCGAGGGCCTGCTCGTACTGCCGATAGCCGTGATAATGATAAATTCCGAGCGCTACGTGCGATTCCGCGGAGTCAGGGGCGAGGGTCAGAGCGCGGTCCACCAGCGTTTTTACTTCGTCGAGTTCGCGCGGAGTCAGAGGTGCGGAGAACCAGTGGCGAGAGAGCCGGCTCTCGGCCAGGCGCGCCGCGGCCAGAGCAAAGTTTGGGTCGCGCTCCAGGGCTTGTCGATAGAACGCATCAGCGCGATCGAACACCTCCGAGGTGAGAACAATCTCGGCCTGCCGCAGTTCGTACTCTCCTCTTAGGAATAGATCGTAAGCCTCCGGGTCGCGCGTAGGAGCCGTGGCCAGCAGGTTGGCTTCGCTCGGTGAAAGTTTTGCGCGCAAGGCATCCGCGATTTCCTGCGAGACTTCACTCTCGACGGCAAAAACGTCTTTCAGTTCCCGGTCGTAACTCCTCGCCCAAAGATGCGTGTCCGCGCGCGCGTCGATGAGCTGGACATTCACCCGCACCTTGTCTCCCGATCTCTGGACCGTTCCCTCGAGGACTGTCGCGACGCCCAGTTGCTGCGAGACGGTTTTCAGGTCCTCCGGCTTGCTTTTGTACTTCGCGGTGGAAGTGCGCGAGATGACTTTCAGGTCGGCAATGGTCGCGAGCTTCGTTAGAATTTCGTCCTGAATGCCGTCGGCAAAGTAAGCGTTGTTCTTATCGTCGCTCAGGTTTTCAAACGGGAGCACGGCGATCGACTTAGCAGGAATCGTCGCGCTCTCAGCGGCCGCGAGCGGACTGGGGGATTTACGGTGGAACAATTCGAACGCCAGCAATCCGGCGGCAAGCAGGGCGAGCCCAACAATCAGCGCCGCGAACTTCCGCCGGCTCCATTGCGGGATCACTTCGCCGGGCGCGACATTCTCCGTCCGCTTCATTCCTTGCGGAGTCATCTCGAACGCCCAGGCGATGACGAGAGCGATGGGGAATCCGAGCGCGACGATCAAAACGAACGCCTTCAGTACCCAGGCAGGCGCTTCAAAGGTCGGGAGCAAAATCGAGGCGGCCTGGATCAGCAGCCAGGCCACTACGGCATAGGCGACCGCAACCTTGTAAACGTTGCGCCGCTGCAGTTCGGCAAAGAAATTTCCTAAGTTCATGCGGACGGGCTGCTTTTAGCCCACGCTTTTGAAGAAATCAGTGTAAATCGATGTAATCTGCGGTCGGGAAATTCATCCAGATGCTGGCCGACC
>JBEEHI010000349.1:0-7935 GCA_041167305.1 Verrucomicrobiota bacterium | reverse complement strand
ATCCGTTATCCGCGCGGCGCCGGCACCGGCGCGGTGCCGAAGGCCTCGCCGAAGCTGCTCGAGATCGGCAAAGCCGAGGTGGTGCAACACGGACGCGACGTGGCGATCTTCGGACTCGGCAACATGTTCGAGGTCGCCGAGGAAGCGGCTAAGAAGCTCGAGGAAAAAGGCATCTCCGTCGCGCTGATCAATCCGCGCTGGATCAAACCAATCGACACCGGCACGCTGGAGTTCTTCGCCCGCGGAGTCGAAGTCCTCTGCACGCTCGAGGACCACGTTCTCCACAACGGTTTCGGTTGCGCCGTCATGGAGCATCTCCATTCGCAGATGATCAATACCCCCGTCGTCCGCATTGGCTGGCCCGACCAGTTCGTCGAGCACGGCACGATCCCCATCCTGCGCCAGAAACATGGTCTCACCGCGGATGCACTCGTGGCAAAAGTGTTGCCGCTGCTGAAGAAGACGGGCGCGAAGACGGCGCCCAACGCGGCGTAGGCGAAAGGTTGAACTCCTTTCCCCATGCCTGTCATTGAGACGCGCGGTCTTACGAAAGTTTACCGCACCTATCGCAAAGAAGGCGGTCTGCGCGGGTCGATCAAAGGACTCGTTAGGCGGAAGTACGACGAAACGCGGGCGGCGGACGACGTCACTTTCCAGATCGAGGAAGGAGAGCTCGTTGGTTTCCTCGGACCGAACGGCGCGGGAAAAACGACCGTGCTCAAGATGTTATCGGGTTTGCTGAATCCGACGTCGGGCGAAGCGCGCGTACTCGGCTTCGTGCCGTGGGAGCGGAGCAACGAGCTGAAGCGGCAGTTCAGCCTGGTGATGGGCCAGAAGAACGCGCTCTGGTGGGATTTGCCCGCACAGGAGTCGCTCGAGCTCAACCGCGCTATCTACGGGATCGAGCGCGACCGCTTCAAGAAAGTCGTGAACGGCCTGAGCGAGCTGCTCGACGTCGGGCACAAGATGAACGTGATGGTGCGAGAGCTGTCGTTAGGCGAGCGCATGAAGATGGAGTTGATCTCGGCGCTCATCCACGAGCCGCGCGTCCTCTTTCTCGACGAGCCCACCATCGGCCTCGACGTCGTCAGCCAGAAACGGGTGCGCGAATTTCTGCGCCTTTACAATTCCGAGCACAAAATCGTGACGATGCTGACCAGCCATTACATGCAGGACATCGAGGAGCTCTGCGACCGCGTCATCATCATCGATCACGGCAAGATTTTCTTCGATGGACCGCTCGACTCGATCATCGACCGGTTCTCCGGCTACAAGATCATTAGCCTCACCTTTCAGACGCCGGTCGAGCGCGACTTCTCGGCCCTCGGTGAAGTCCTCCAGCAAACGCCGCTCTCGGTTCAGCTCAAGGTGCCGCGCGCGAAAGTGACGGAAACCTGCCGGCAGGTCCTCGCCGAGTGCGCGGTGGTGGACATCAACGTGCAGGAGCTCCCGGTCGAAGAAGTCATTCGCCAGTTGTTCGGGCAACGGGATTCCGAGCGGGCCTCTGCCGAGCCGGCGCCTCTTCTGTAACCGCTTCGCTGTGCGAAGCGTGAGTGCGGCAACGATTCCCTTGAGCCGCCCACAGGGCGGCTTCTACAGAAGCCCTAGCGGCGGTAAAGCGCCTGCTTCAGCTCATTCGCATACGCTGGATTCAACTCAAACGCCGTCACCGGCATCTCGGCGAGCTGCACTTCGTCGTAATACGGGACCGATTCCACGAAGCCGGCGGACATCAGGCTGTTGAGGGTGTCGGTCACGTCGTCGCCGTCCATGTGACACACGTCCTGCAGCTCGGCGCCCATCATCGCCTCGGTGAAACCGATCGCGCGCACGACCGTCGCTTCCCGCCCGCTGAGTTTGATATGCCGCATACGAATTTTTTAGCAGCTTCCATACCGACGTTTTGCGTCGATTGCGTAGTCAAAGACCGAAGCTTGGGAGAATGCTTTCCGTCATCGCGCTCTCGAACGTGGGGTAACGCGGCGCCCATCCGAGAGCGCGCAATTTTCGATTGCTCACCTGCTTGTTGCTGTCGCCGCGCTTGCGCTGGCCCGCGTCCGCAGCGTCCGACACCAACGGCATTTTTACCTGCGTGCTGAGCCATTCAAACGCGGCGCTGGCCTTGACCGGCTCGTCCGCGACGACATTGAAGATTTCGCCCGGGCATTCGGCCCGCCGGTCCGCCAGTAACAACAGCGCGCTGACAATGTCGTCGCGATGAATCTGGTTAATGAGCCGATCGTTCCCCTCAGGCGGCGTCCTGCCTTCCAGCAACCGGCTCAGGAAGAACGAACGGTGTGGTCCGTGTATTCCACCCATGCGCGCGACGATCCCGTCCGCCGCCAGAACCAGCTCTTCGGTCTCGCGTAAAATCTTCCCCTTCTCGTGGCGCGGTTCTGCCGGACTGCCTTCATCGACGACGCTTCCATCTGTCTGCGCGTAAACGCTGGTGCTGCTCGTGAACAAAAGTGTCGCCCGCGGGAACGCGCGCAGAAGATTTTTCGCACCGTCTAGATACAGCTTCCGATATTGCTCCTCATCTCCGCCACGTGAGCTGACGCAGTGGATCACGACGTTGAATTCTGCTGACGCCGCAGACACTGCACTGCGATCCGTCACATCGACCGCACGCACCCGATACGGCCGATCGGAAAGTTTCGCTGCTGATTCAGCGGTCGCCGTCCAGCCTTCCACTTCCCAGCCCTGCTGGTGAAACGCGTTCGCGGCGGCTTCGCCGACGTAGCCGCAGCCGGCGATCAAAACCCGCGCCATTAATTCAGCACCGCGGGCGCGATCTCGATCTCGTCGAACGGACTCGATTGCGTGGCGCGCACCTGCTTGAGCCGGATCAATTCGAGCAGCGCAAGGAACGTCACCACGATTTCCACCCGCGACGCCATCTGCGCGAACAGCTCGGAGAATTTCAGCGTCGTCCCGCCGGCAATCTGCCGCAGGATCGATTCGATCTTGTCCGAGACGGTGAAATGTTCGCCGAACATTTCACCTAAATCCTCACGCGCTTCGACCCGTTTGATCACCGTTTGGAGCGCGTTGATCAACTGGAAAATCCCGACTTCCCCAAGCGGTAACGGCGCGCTGGCGAAATCCGCGACGGCGAGCCCGGCCCGGGCGAACATCCGTTCCTGTTCGAGCGCGCGCGTCTGCAATTGCGCCGCGGCTTCCTTGAACTTTTTGTATTCGATGAGCTGCCGAATCAAATCCCAGCGCGGATCATCCTCGGCGGCCTCTTCATCCGGCGGCTGCTGGTCCACCGGCAACAGACTCCGGCTTTTCAGGTAGATCAGGTTCGCCGCCATCACGATGAATTCGCCCGCGATATCGATGTTCAGTTCCTTGAACGCCTGGAGATATTCGAGGTACTGCTTCGTAATCCGCTCGAGCGAGATGTCGTAGATATCGATCTCGTCCCGCTTGATCAGGTAAAGCAGCAGATCGAGCGGCCCTTCAAAGACCTCGAGCTTGACCTTGTAATCCGTTTCCATGCAGCGCCGCGAATTTTACGGACGCGCGCACGGAAAGTAAACTGGCGTCGCAACACTTCCGTGCCTTAAGTTTAAGGCACCCCCCTCTGCTCCCGCCGCGTTTACGGCAGATGGGCAATCGGCCACCCCAAGACCAGCAGCCACAAGAGCATCATGATACCGGCCAGCCACCGCGCACATAGCCGCTTTCGCCAAATCACAATTAGCAAAATCAAGGTGAGAGCCGACATGCCGAGAGTGTCGAGTTTCAATTGCGAGAGGATCGAGGTATGGGCAATGATGTATTCTCGGTTGATTCCATCAATCCGAAACAAACCTCCGTGCCAACCCGCTAGCGAATTTGCCAGGCAACTGAGATAGAAATTATTCACGATCAACAATGCGGTAATGATCGGCAGCGGCCTCATAAGTGGTCGACGTCCGAGGGGAGCAGTTCCCTATATTCGGACGAATAGCGTCGGGGAGAAGAAGAGTCAGTCCTCAGGATACTTTACCGTTCCACGATCTCTTTGCGGTGGATCCAGACGCTGTTCACGATCCCGAGACCGAACATGATCATCAGCACGAACGAGCCGCTGTAACTGATCAGGGGCAGCGGAACGCCGGTGATCGGCAGGAGGGAAATCGTCATCCCGATGTTTTGGAAGATGTGGGTGAAGATGAGCGACGTTATTCCTATCGCGAGCAGCAACCCGAACTGGTCGCCGGCGAAAAAGGCGACGAAGAGGCACGTCAATAAAAGCAACGCGAACGCGCCGACCAGGAACATTCCGCCCACGAAGCCCCATTGCTCGCCGATGGCGGAAAAGATGTAGTCGTTGTGGACGGCGGTGGCGGGCAGGAATCCCATCTCGATCTGGGTATTCGGCGCCTTAAATCCTTTGCCGGCCCAGCCGCCGGAGCCGATCGCGATCAACGATTGATTGATCGCCCAGGCGGACCCCTGCTTGTCGATCTCGGGATTGATGAACGCGGTGATCCGCTCCTGCTGGTACGGTTTCAATCCGAGATTGATCGCGATCGGAATCATCGCGGCGACGATAAGGACGATGCAAACCAGATAACGCAGCGGTATTCCGCCCACAAAGAGCAACGCCAGGAGGACCGGACCCCAGATGATGGTTTCGCCCAAATCCGGTTGGAGCATGATGAGCAAACAGGGCGCACCGACGATCACGCCACACAACAGAAGTTTGAGCATCGGGTGCATGTCGCGGAACTGGTTGTGACTCAGAAAGAGCGCAAGCACCATGATGCCGGCGACAACAGCGAGCTGCGCCGGCTGAAAATTAATCGGCCCGATATGAAGCCAGCTCCGCGCGCCGTAAACTTTGGAGCCGATGAATTTCGTCAGGACAAGAAAAACGATACCGGCGAGATACATCGGGAGCGCGCCCCAGCGGACCCATCGGTAATCGATCAGGCTGGTGACAATGAAGGCGAGAAAGCCGACCGCAACCCAGTTCGCCTGTTTGCGCCAGAATTCGGACGCAACGGATTCTTCCCGCATGTAGGTGGCGCTGTAGATGGCGACGACGCCGAAGATGGCGAGCGCCAGCATGGTGAGCAGCAGCACCCAGTTCAGGCCGAGCAATTTTCGCAGGAGTGGAGTCATTGCGATAAAATCGAAGCGCGCCGGACTATACGCGCACTCCCGGAGATCGTAAAACGCGAAGTCGGGACAGACTAGACTCGGGCTACCGAGGCGTCTTGTTCCTCGAAAACCGGTAAAACACCAGCCGGACAAACACTTGATTTGGTGAAGGTTAGGCGGATCGAAAAATATTCCTCGCTGTTACTTGTAGAGCCTCCACGGCACCGATAAAATGTCTGGGAGCTGAGGACGATTTCAAAAACCGGGGGACGATCATGGCAAAGAAAACGAAACGAAAAATCGCCCATCCGAAATTGCCGATGCAGCGGCAGCTCAACCTCCAGCACGAGGGAAAATGTTTCGACCTCCGTGCGATGTTCGATCGATTGAACGAACGATTTTTTCGCGGACGGCTCCGTGGATACACTGTGGTTTGGGGCAGGAAACGGAAGCGGCGACCCAAGGATTATTTTATTTTTGGGACGATCCAGGAAGAAGATCGCGTGATCCGGATCAATCCGTCGCTCGACCAGCCATTCGTGCCGCGTTGGTTCCTCCAATACATTCTCTATCACGAAATGCTGCACGCGGTGGTGCCGGACGAGGCGGGCTTAAACGGACGGCGCCGTGTCCACACCGAGAAGTTTTACGAACGGGAACGCAAGTTCCCCCGCTATCGCCGCGCGCGCCGCTGGGAAGAAGAGAATCTCGCGAAGTTCCTCCGCTAGCTTTTTGATACTGTAGTTGCGCCGCTCAGTCGGCGCGTCGGTAGGTTCGGCGCGGCGACGGAGCGCCGCGGCTACAGCGCGCAGTTTGTAGGGCGTTTCTGTGAAACGCCATCCGCAGAATCAAAGGTCGGCGTCTGACACAGACGCCCTACAATTGCAGATCAGCGGCCGGGTGCGATCGCTTCCACCGGCGTATCAAACGGCGAGAGTGTCGTTGCGACGTTCTTCTTGATCAGGTACCAGAGCGTCGTCGCGAGTAGCAGGGAGACTAACTTCGCGCGCCAGTTGTTCAGGATCAGTTTCTTCATAGGCCCCTTGCAGCAACAGTTCCCCAATTCGTTTACGGAAAGTTTCCGGCGTGAAATTGCGCTCGATCCGCCGCCGGTGACAGATGGAAATTCCGCCCGTCTCCTCGGAGACCACGACCGCGATCGCGTCCGATTCCTCGGTAATGCCGAGGCCGGCGCGATGGCGCAGGCCCAGGCTGCGGTCCAGCGTCTCGCGCTGACTCACCGGGAAAATGCAGGCCGCCGCAGCGATCCGGCCGTTCCGGATGATCACGCCACCATCGTGGAGCGCGGCTTTCGGATGGAAAATCGTGAGGAGAAGCTCGACGGAGAAATGCGAGTCGATGATCACGCCGGTCTCTTCGTAAACCCGGATCGCGGTATCGCGCTCGATCGCGATGAGCGCGCCGAATTGTTTGTTGGCGAGTTGCGTCACGGCTTCGGCGATGTCGTGCACGGTCTCGCGTTTCTCGCTGGTGAGGGAAAAAATCGGATGACCGCCCAGCTCAGCGAGGCCGCGGCGCAATTCCGGTTGGAAAATGACCACGAGCGCGACCGCCAGGAAGACGGAGAAACTGCGAATGATCCAGCCGATCACGACAAGGTTCAGCAGTTGCGAAATCAGGGTCAGCGTGAGGAAAACGATGGCCAGGCCGGTAAGCACTTTCGCGCCGCGAGTCCCTTTGAAATAAAGATACCCGTAGTAGATCCCGACGCTGAGCAGGATGATCTCAATAAAACTGCGCCAGCGCTCGATCCAAAACTGGATGATTTGCTGCATCATTTGACTGTTTCCAACATGGCTTCGGTGACGCGTAACGCGGCCACGTTTTCTTTGACGTCATGAACCCGCAAAACATTCGCGCCTCGTTCCCGTAACATTGCCGTGAACGCAAGAGTGGGCGCGAGCCGATCCTCCATGGCGTTCGATCCAATCATTTTCCCCAGTGACGACTTCCGTGAAACTCCTACGACCAGCGGCCGTCCCTGAACTCGCAGGCTCTCGAGATGGGCGAGCAGCGACAGATTGTGCTCCACCGTTTTCCCAAATCCGATGCCCGGATCAAACGCGATGGCCATGGAATCGATGCCGCACTCTAGGGCGCGCTCATATTGTTGTCGAAAAAAATTAGTCACTTCGAGGACGACATCATCATAATGCGGAGCCGCTTGCATCGTGCGCGGTTCGCCTTGCATGTGCATGATGATGAAAGCAGCGCCGGTTTCTGCCGCGAGCGTCATCATTTGCGGATCGGCCCGGCCACCGGTTACGTCATTGATGATCGATGCTCCCGCGTCCAAGGCGGCGCGCGCTACGGATGCTTTCGAAGTGTCGATCGAGATCAGCGCCGAAATGCTGGCGCGTAGCTGTTCAATGACCGGGACGACGCGCGCCAGTTCTTCCTCGGCGGAAACGTCTTCCGCGCCTGGCCGGGTCGATTCGCCGCCCACGTCGATGATCTGCGCGCCTTCTGTCGCCATTCGTTTTCCCTGCTCGACGGCTTTCTCCGTGGTGAAGAATTCGCCGCCGTCGGAGAAAGAATCGGGAGTGACATTGAGCACGCCCATGATCATCGCGCGCCCCGAGAGATCGACTGTGCGGCCGGCAATTTTCCAGAGCGTCTCACCCATTAGGGTGAGACTATCATAGAGAGCAGCGGAACACAGGCATGTTGCCTGTGCGGCCAGCGGATATCTGATCCGCTGTCAAAGATTCAGCGGGCTGTAAGCCCGCTGGCCGCACAGATTGCAAGTCTGTGTTCCGTAGCATTTGCGCCTCCGCCACGATCTGCCGCACGTTGTGCAGGAACCAGCGGTCGATC
>JBEEHI010000348.1:0-3596 GCA_041167305.1 Verrucomicrobiota bacterium | reverse complement strand
GCCCCATTGCGCGGACGGATCTCCGCCATTTTTGGTTTGAGCTTCTTCGGCCTCACGCCGGTGGGCAGTCTCCTCACTCCGGCTTTCGCGGACCTGGTTGGTTTACGGGTCGCTCTTGTTTTCGGCGGAGTCATCTACGCAACTCTGGCTGTCCTCATCCTCGGCGCCGCGGGACGGGCGGGTTGCGAGAAAACCCCCGCTCTCGTCAAGCCGGAGGCGCAGCCCGCGCCAGTCGTTTAGGTTTTCTCAATGATTTCCTTTTCCACCTGCTGGAACTCCGGCCGTCACACCGCGGGCGACGAGATGCTGCGCGAGATCAAGGACCTCGGCTTCAACCGCGTCGAACTTGGTCACGGCATCCGCATCTCCCTCATGCCGGGGATCCAGAAAATGTTCGAGGCCGGCGAAGTCGAGTTCACGAGCCTGCACAACTTCTGTCCATTGCCGGTCGAGATCATGCAGGCGTCGCCTGATTGCTACCAAATCTCGGCCGCCTATTCGAAGGAACGCGACCGCGCCATTCGCCAGACTTTCCAGACAATCGATTTCGCGCAGCGCCTCGGTGCGCCGTTCGTGGTGCTGCATTGCGGCGAAGTCGCGATGAATCCGATCACGGACGAGTTGCTCGCGCTGGCCAAGAAGGGCGAGATGCTTTCCCGCGAATACGTCCGCCTGAAAGTGAAAGCGGTGCAAACACGCGAAGCCGCCGCCCCACCGTATCTCGAACGGGTGAAAGATTCGCTGAAGCGCATCGCGGAATACGCCGCGAAGAAGAACGTCCGGCTTGGCGTGGAAGGCCGCCGCGGTTACGAAGAGATCCCGAGCGAACGGGAATTGCCAGCGCTCCTCGACGAAATGGATTCACCGCAGCTCGGTTACTGGCACGACATGGGGCACCTCCAGATCAAGGAGAACCTCGGCTTCGTGAACCACGCCGAATGGCTCCGCCAGATCGGACCGCGCGCGTTCGGCTGCCATCTCCAGGATTGCAAATGGCCGGGCCAGGATCACCAGGCGCCGTTCACCGGCATGGTGGATTTGGAGAAACTTGTTCCGCTCCTTCCGGCGAACTGCTTATTTGTCTGGGAAATGAGTCCACGCCGAACAGTCGATGAAATTCAATTATCGGTGAGCCGGTGGAAAGAACGGTTCGGCGAATGAAAAAAACTCTCCTCACGATTGTTCAACTGCTCGTCACGAGCGCGCTTCTCTATTGGGTGTTCCACGACCCGAAAGTGCGCGAGGGCATGGCCGTGGCGATCCGGGACGCGGACTACCGCTGGATCGGCGCGGCTATTCTCATGTACGTCGTGGTGGAATTCGCGGCCATCGTCCGCTGGCAAATTCTTCTCAAGGTCCAGGGCATCAACCTGAGCAACGGCCGCATCGCCGCTCTTTTCTTTATCGGCATGTTCTACAACCAGTTTTTGCCCGGCGGCACGGGCGGCGATATCGTGAAGACCTATCTCCTCTGGAAGGAGACTCCGACGAAAAAACCGGGAGCGCTGCTCGCCGTCCTGTTCGATCGAATGATCGGTTTGATCGCGCTGATCCTCATCACCGGCGTGCTCATTTTCCTGCGCTATCGTTGGCTGACCAGCACGCCCGCCACTTCGCCTTACGTGTGGCTGGTTCTCGTTATCTTTGGCGCGTCCGTCCTCTTCGTCGTGTCGAGTTTCGTCGTGAGCGGCTTCAACCTTTTCCACAAACTGCCGCACCGCTTTCCCGGGCGGGAAAAAATGTTGGAGATCTCGGCGGCGTATCATCTTTACGCGCGTCATTGGCGGGCGACGGCGGGCGCTTTCGGAGCGTCGCTCATCTGCCATCTGGGCACGTTTGCCACGTTTCTTTGCGTGGCCTACGCCTTTCGGGCCAATATCGCGCCGGTGGATTTTTTCGCCATCATGCCGGTCGAGCGGACGATCTCATCGCTCCCAATCAGCTTCGCCGGCGTGGGAACGCGCGAATACATTCTTCAAATCATGTTGTCGAATCTGTGCGCCGTGCCCGCCGGCGCGGCCGCCGATTATTGGTTTGCCACGGCCAGGCTGATTGGCCTGACCGGCTTCACTGTCATCCTGCTCTGCTGTTTGCCGGGCGGCATCGTCTATTTCTTTTACCGGCCGAGCGGGGCGACTGGACACGTGAAGATGCGCGACATGCAAAAAGAATTCGCCACGCTCGAGCATGAAATCAGCGAGCAGGAAGAGTAAATCCCGATCGCGCCCGAAACGCCCGTTCGTGGCCGTCACGTTCGCGATGACGGTGGACGGCAAGATCACCACGAAGAATTTCTCGCCGGTCGATTTTACTTCGCGCGAAGACAAGACGCATTTGTTTCGACAGCGCGCGTTGGGGGACGCGGTGCTGATCGGTCACAGCACGCTAAAGAATGACAACGTCCGCCTCGGATTGCCCGACCCGAAGATGCGCGAGGAAAGAGTGGCTCGTGGCCAGACTCCCTATCCGTTGCGGGTGATCGTTTCGAACGAAGGCCGCATCGACGCTTCGCTGAAACTTTTCCAGACCGATATCTCTCCGATCGTGATCTTCTCCACGACCCGGATGCCGGCGCGTTATCAGAAGGCGCTGCGCACAAAAGCGACGCTGCACCTGAGCGCTGCCCGCTCCGTCGACCTCGCCTGGATGCTGCAACAACTGCGACGTGATTACGGCGTCAGGATTGTCGCGTGCGAGGGCGGCGCCACCCTCTTCCGTGCTTTGCTCGAACAAGATCTGGTCGATCAGTTGAACCTCACCATCGCCCCCTATCTCTTCGGCGGCGCGAATGCGCCGACGCTGACCGGCCTAAGCAAAGATTTCTTGCCGCACAGTGTTCGGTGTTCGCTCACCGAAATGCGGACGGTGGGCGAAGAATGCTTCCTGACCTACCGGATCAAACATCGACGAAAATAGCGCCTCAAGGAGCGGCGATTTCCAAATCGCCGGGCGATTGTCCTCAATCGCCTCTTTGTATGCGGGGGTGATGCGACGCGTCGCCTGGATTCGTGGGCGATTTAGAAATCGCCCCTCCTTGAAGCTCGGCGACGTTCAGGACGTCGCTTTGATTTTCGCGGCCCGCGGTCGCCGGACCAGTTCGCCGCCGCAGTTCGGACACACCGCCGCCATCGCCTCGGTGCACTCGCGGCAAAACGTGCATTCGTAAGTGCAAATGTAAGCTTCCGAAGTCGGATCGAGCGCTCGTCCGCACTTCTCGCACTCCGGTTTCATTAGTAACGCCATTGTTACCTTTGTTTTCGTTGCTCCGCTTTCGCCCGATGATTAGCCTGAGGGAAAGATCGGTCCAGCCTATCTCCTCCTCTCATGCATACCGGCAACTCGATCATCATGCACGCGCCGAAAACCGCGATCTTCGAGACGGCGGCGAACCTCGAGTTCTGGCCGAAAATTTTGCCGCATTACCGTTACATCCGTTATCTGGAGCGGAGCCCGGATCGCAATCTCGTGATCATGGCGGCGGTCCGTGCCGGCATTCCAATCTCGTGGACGTCCGAACAGGTCATCGATCGCAACCGATGCGAAATCCGTTTCCATCATTTGAAAGCGTGGACGAAAGGGATGGACGTGGTCTGGTC
>JBEEHI010000347.1:0-19792 GCA_041167305.1 Verrucomicrobiota bacterium | reverse complement strand
TGCTTCACCGTCGCCACGCTCGCATAACGCTCGATCCGGTCCTTTCGCAGTTCCAGCGCGCGGGCTTCATCTCGCGCCAGCCGCAGGTTCGCGTCTGCTTCCGGATGCCGCGGATCGAGGGCGAGTGCTCGCTCGTAATTCAGGATCGCTTTGCCGAAACTCCCGAGCCGGTAGTAAGCGTTTCCCAAATCGTAAAACACTGTTGCATTCCAGTGCTCGGATTGAACGAGGCTCTCGTAGCCCTCGGCGGCTTCCTGGAAACGCGCCTCAGCGTAATCCTGGTTTGCTTTCGCAAACGTGCTTTCGTCCGCGGCCGATAACGCGCCCGTGAGAAAACATGCGATGGCGGTGATCGACAGAAAAAGTCGTTTCTTCATGGTCGCAGATTATCGATCAACTCGAGCACTTCGTTCCGCGTTTCGGCGGGCAGAAGACGGATACCGTTTCCGCCGCCGCTGTAGCGGGCTTCATCGCTTTTCTCGAACAAACGCCGCAGCCGGGTGCGCGTGGCTTCATCCATTCCAAATGTCGAGGCGGCGACATCGGCATCCACCGCGGCCGGATCGACGTTGCGCACGAGGGCTGTCTTCAATTGCACCGCGCGCGAAGCCTTTGAAAAATATTCCGCCGGCGAAACATCCTCGCGCCGCAGACTGCGCTGCAACGCCGCTGCTTCATGCTGCAGAGCTTCGCGGCGCTGGAGCTCGCGATTATTCAAATGCGCGACGCGAATTTTCCAGGCGATGAAACCAAGGAGGGCCACGAGCGGGATCAATTGCGCCAGCCAGAAAGACCGCCGGGCGAACAGCGGGGTGAACGAGTCCGTCTCCGCCGGAAGCTCCGTGAGCTGATGAAGGATTTTCTGTTGTGACGCCGAGCGCGGCGCCGCGGAAGCAGACGCGGTCGTCGCGGGCGCTTGTGAAGTCGCCGGGGCCGTGGGTGCGCTCGGGGCCGCGCCGCCTTCGACCTTCACGGGAATCGGTTCCGTCCGCAGCGTCACATATTGTTCCTTTGCCGGATCGAAGTAGGTAAAGAGCTGGGCTGGGATTTTATCTTTCCGCTCATTCGCGCTCAACACCGTCTCGAATTTTTTCGTGCCGCTGATCCCAATGTCGTCGTCCTGCTTGAAGTCGGCCGACGGGGGATACTTGTGCCACCCGTGCTCATCTTCGAAAGCCGGCGCCGTGACCCGATCGAAGTTTCCGCGTCCGGTGATCGTCGCGGTCACTGTGAACGGATCGCCGACCTGCGCCGTTTTCGGTTTCACTTCGTTCGACAGAACAAAGTTGCCGACGGCTCCGCCAAACTCCGGCGGCGCGCCGGGCGGCAGGGATTTCACTTCCAGCGTCACCGCCTCGCTTTTGATTTTCACTTCCTGTGGTGTGCTGGGCGTAAACAACGGGTCGCGGAAAAAATTGTCCATGAACGGATCGTTCTGGTCGAAGAGATCGCGCGGCATCGTCTGGCTGCGCGAACTTGGGCGCGGGATTCGCACCACCGCGTTCGCCTGTACGGGGCCCACCTCGATCTTGCCACTCCGCGCCGGCGAGAGAGCGGTTTTGAACGTGAAGACCTGATACGTCCTGCCGCCGATTGTTTCGATGGTCTGCCGCGGCTCGCGCGCTTTTTGGGCAGTGAATCCCTGGCCAGTGATCTCGGGGAGATTGCCCAATGATTCCACCGGCGTGCGAACATTCACTCCAATGCGCACCACGGCCGGGATCATTTCGCCGACATATGCGGTGGTCTTGCTGAGCGTCAGTTCGGCAAAAGCGATCTTACTGAGATCAATCGCGGACGAATTTTTCGACTGCGGCGATTGCGCGGTGCTCGCATCCGCCGCGACATGCAAAGTGAGTTCCGGAGTTCGCATCGTGCTGCCGCCGGCCTCGACGATCTGGGGCGGAATCTTGAACGTGCCCGCCTTGAGCGGCATCACCGTGTAATTGTAGATGTAGCTGTAGGTGAACTGGAAGTTGCGGCCTTCGAGCAACTGCGATTGCCCGCTGAAACGAATGTCCAACCCGTCCACCGCAATCCCGCCCGGCGGCCGGGCGCTGGCCGTGCCGGTGACTTTTATCTGGAGCTGGACCCTCTGGCCCACGGCCGTGTTCGAATTGCTGAGAACAGCGGTAACGTCCGCGCTCGCCGCGCCCGCAGGGCGCACGGCCAGAAATGCCAGAGCAGCCGCGAAGGTGGCGCGCCGAAAATTGACGGATCGAAGTAAAGGCGTTTGAAACATCGCGAGAGCGGTTCCTACCAATCCTTATAGACATGCCGTGCCGCCTTGCGTTCATCAAGCTGCACCCGCTGTTCTTCGTCCTTCATCGATTGCAAAAGCATCTGCGCCTGTTTCTCGCTCATCTGGCCTTCCTTCTCCGGTTCGGCTTCCACCGCTTGCGCGTTTTGCGGCGGTTCCTTGGGCTTTTCGTCGCCCGCCGCTTTTAGATCGCCCGCCATTTTCTTGCCCGGCGATGAACCGGGACTGGCGCTCGGCGAGCCTTCCGGTTGCGGCCCTTCGCCCTGACCCGGCGAGGGCGATGGGCTGCCCTGATCGGACGGCGAGGGAGAAGGCGACGCGTCCGCCTCGCCCTTGGTCGGCGGCTCTTTGTTCTCCTTCTTGTCGGCGCCATTGCCTTTGTCGGCAGAAGGCGAGGGGGATGAACCCGGCTGGTTCTCCTGCTTCTGGTCGCCGGGGGAAGGACTCGGAGATTCGCCCGGCTTCGGCTCCTGCTTCTTGTCGTTCTTGGCCTGTTGTTGTTTCTTATCGTCTCCGCCGGATGGCTGTTGCTGCTGTTGATCCTGATCGTTCTTTTGTTGCTGGTCCTTTTGCTGTTGGTCTTTCTGCTGCTGATCCTTCTGCTGATCTTTCTTGTCCTGCTTCTTGTCTTGTGGTGGCGGCGGAGGCGACGGTGACTTTTTCGGATTCTGTTTCAAGCGCTCGATCTTGTTTTTCACCTCCTCGAGATTCGCTTTCGCCCGCTCGTCGTTCGGATCGAGCTTCAGTGCTTCTTCGTAATGCGATTGCGCGTTGCGCAGCTCGCCCAGCGCCTTCTCGTTCGTATCGGTTCTATCGGCCCGTTCCTCCAGCGTCCGACCGATGTTGTAATGACTTTTTTCCTGGAGCGATTTGTCGTTTGAAAGCAGCGACCGGCTGAACCATTCCAACGCCTGGTTGTAATTCCCCAGCTTGTAGGCCGCCGCGCCCGCATCGAACTCGATCCGGTCCGCGGCGTGCGTGTCCGGATGTTCCTTCAGGGTCTTCTCGAATTGTTGATACGCTTCCGTGTAGTTGTCGTTGCGATACGCATCCAGGCCGGGTGCGGCGGCAAAGGAACTGCCGGCAAAGAGCAGGACCACCGCTGCCGTCGCCAGCGCACGTCGCGGCGCGACAGGCGCCACCGCCCGGGCCCGCTCGCGTTTTCGTTCGCGAAGAAGAAACGCGGCGGCGAAAACCACCAGCGCCGCGCCCAGCGGCCATTGATAACGCTCGATCGGCCGCCGCGACATCCGGTCGTCGATGTCTCCCGCTTGCATTTTCGCGAGCCCTTCGTCGAAAAGCTGTTTCATCGTCCGTGGTCCATCTTCCAGGTGAATATAAAACCCGCCCGTCGTTTCCGCGATTTCCTTCAGGCGCTTTTCGTCGAGCTTCGATTTCACCACCTGCCCGTTGCTGTCCTTGACGAAAGCGGTCCCGTCGCCTTCACCGCTGAGAGGAATGAGAGAGCCTTCGGAGGTGCCAACGCCCACCGTGTAAATTCGCACGCCCGCATCGGTCGCGGCCTTCGCGGTCGCAAGAGAATCGCCGCTCAACTCCTCGCCGTCGGTAAAGATGATCAGCGCGCGGTTGCCGATGGCGCTCTTGCCGTAGGTTTGCACCGCCATCTCGATCGCGGCTGAAATGTTCGTCCCGCCCTCGGGGATCGTGGTCGTGTCGAGATCGTTGATCGCCTCGACCGCAGCGTCGTAATCGATCGTCAGCGGCGCCTGCAAAAAGGCGCGCCCGGCAAAAGCGATCAGGCCCACGCGGTCGCCTTGCAGCTCGTCGAGAAGATCCTGCGCGGCGAGTTTCACCCGTTGGAGGCGGCTCGGTGGGACGTCGTTCGAAAGCATGCTGCGCGAAGTATCGACGGCCAAAATCAGATCCAGGCCTTTGCGTTTCACATCTTCGTAAATGTAACCCCAGCGTGGCTTGGCTAGTGCGGTGATGGTGAGGCTCACCGCCAGCAGCGTCAGCGCGAACCGCAACGTGCGACGGCGCCGATCGAGCGTTCGCGCCAGGGTTGGCAGCAAACGTTCCGAGACAAATTCGCGCAGCCGCGCGGCCGCTCGCCTTTCCGCCCGGGCAAAAAGCACCACGAGCACCGGAACCAGCAGCAATCCCCAAAACCAGTTTGGCGCGCCAAAATTTATCACGGCAGTTTCTTCCAGATGGTTTGCGCCAACAAAAGTTGCGCCAGCAACAGGCCAAGTCCCGTTGCGATTAACGCCGGAAACAAATCCCGGTACTGCTGATATTTTTTTACCGACACCGTCGTCTTCTCCAGCTTGTCGATGTCGGCAAAGATTTGTTCGAGCGATCGCGTGTCGGTTGCGCGATAGAACTGGCCATCCGCGATTTTGGCGACCTCCTTCAGGCCCGCCTCGTTGAAATGAACCCGCTGATTCTGGTACAGGATATTGCCGAACATGTCCGTGACCGGTTTGCCGTTCTGCGGATTGAACACCGGCGTCGGCGCGATGCCGTTAATCCCGGCGCCAATGGCGTAGAAATGGATCTTGAGTGCCTTGATGGCCTCGGCCGCGGTATTCGGCGGAATTTTCCCGGTGTTATTCTCGCCATCGGTCAACAGCACGATGACGCGGCTCTTTGAACGCTTGTCGTTCAAGCGATTCGCCGCCGCGGACATGCCCGAACCGATCGCGGTCCCGTCTTCCACCAGTCCGATCTTCACGCGTTCGAGGTTTTTCTGGAGCCAGTCATGATCAAGCGTCATCGGGCTCACCACATAAGGCCGGCCGGCGAACGCGATGATGCCGATCCGGTCGTTAGGCCGGGCTTCGATGAATTTGCGCGTCACTTCCCGGATCGCGTCGATCCGGGTGGCCTGTTCGCCGCCAATCGTGAAATCTTTCGTGAGCATCGATCCCGAGACATCGAGCGCGAGCATGATGTCGATTCCGCTGGCCTCGACCTGGGTGAGGCTTTTGCCCAGTTGTGGCCGCGCCATCGCGACGGCGAAGAACGCCAGCGCGATGAGGAGGAGGGCGCGGAGAAATTTTCCGGCTCGCGCCGCGCTGCTTTTCCCGAGCGAACGCAGCGCCGACGTGGAAGAAAACGTCAACGCCGCTGCCGGTCCACTTCTGCCCCGGAGCCAGGCGAGCAGCGGGATCGCGAGCAACACCAGGAGGAACCACGGCTGCGCAAAGGTCAGCGCGGAATTTTTCGACAACCAATCAGGCAGGTTCAAGCTTTGCTCCTTTTACAAATTGGATCGCTTCCTCCAGAAGCCGGCGGCTGTCGTCGGGAGTCGCGTCGTAACGGGCGAACTTGACCAGGTCGCAGCGTTCCAGGAAATCCTGGAGCAACGAAGCCTCCTCCGGAGAGAAGGGCGAGCTTTTCGCCAGCATGGCCAGGAACTCGACTGAAGTCTGGCGCGTAACCGGCAGTTGATATTGTTCCGTGACGTAGCCGCGCAGGATGTCGGAGACGGTGATGCTGAATTGATAGGGCGTCAGTGTCTCGATTTGGTCGCCGATGCCGTGAAGGGCGTCGAGCGCGCGATCGCGCGGCGAGCGGACTGGTTTTGGGCGCTGGGCACGTTTCCAAAGCCACCACCCGATCAGGCCAAGAATGACGAGCCCGAGAGCGATCGCGGTATAAATGACCCACGGCGGCACGAGCGAATAATCCACCGGCGGCGCGATCTCGTGAATGTCGGCGGCGGCCAGGAAGAAGTTCATCGCACGGCCAGGCGCCTCTCGCGCTGTTTGAAAAACGAGCGCAGGGCCGGCAGATAATTTTCTCCCGTCCGCAGCGAGATCGCATCGATGTTACTGCGTCGCAAGGTGCGATTCAGCTCGGCTCGTCGCGTCTCGGCCTGGGCGCTGAAACGGGCGCGCGTCGTCCGGTCGCCCGTATTGATTTCGATCTGCTCGCCGGTCTCGGCATCCTCGAGCGTGATGATGCCGACGTTCGGCAACGCCTCCTCGCGTTGGTCCTGGATGTGGAGGGCGATGAAATCATGCCGGCGTCCGCTCACGGAAAGCTCGCGAGAGAAATCGCTTGTCTGGAAATCCGAGATGAAGAAGACGACGGCGCGCCGGGTCACGACGTTGTTCAGGTAATCGAGCGCGAGCGCCGGGGCGGTGCCACGACCAGCCGGTTCGAAAAACAAAATCTCGCGGATGATGCGCAGCGTATGCGAGCGCCCTTTCTTTGGCGGGATAAAGAGCTCCACGCGATCGCTGAAAAGGAGCAACCCAACCTTGTCGTTGTTGCGGATTGCGCTGAACGCGAGCACACATGCCACTTCCGCCGCCAGCTCGCGCTTCGATTGCGAGACACTGCCGAAATTCCCGGACGCGCTCACATCCACCACGAGCACGACCGTCAGTTCTCGTTCCTCCGTGAACTTCTTCACGAACGCCGTCCCGAGCCGCGCCGTCACGTTCCAATCGATCGCCCGGATTTCATCGCCCGGCTGATACTCGCGCACGTCCTCGAAGTTCATCCCCCGTCCCTTGAAAACGCTGTGGTAATCGCCCGCAAACATCGTCTGCACGAGTCCCTTCGTTTTGATTTCGAGGGAGCGGATTTTTTTGAGAATCTCCGCAGGGGTTTTCTGCGCGTCGTTCATCACGGCACCGGCAACCCAGCGAAGATCCGATCGACGATGGTCTCGCTCGTGATGCTTTCCGCTTCGGCTTCGTAACTAACGATCACGCGGTGACGAAGAACATCGATGCCGATGCTCTTCACGTCCTGCGGTGTGACATAACCGCGGCCGTTCAGGAACGCATGGGCGCGTGCAGCCAGGGCGAGGTAAATCGTCGCGCGGGGCGAGGCTCCGTAACGAACCAACCCGTCCATCTTCAAATTGTAGGCGGCCGGATCGCGCGTGGCCCAGACGACATCGACGATGTAGTCCTTCACGCGATCGTCGATGTAAATTTCATTCACAACGGCGCGCGCGGCGATGATCTGCTGCGGGTCGACGACCGGCATCACACCGAGGTTCGGAGCGGAGGTCGCCATCAAATCGAGGATCTGGCGTTCCTCGGCTTTTTCCGGATAACCGACGTGCAGCTTCAACATGAAACGATCGAGCTGGGCTTCGGGAAGTTGGTACGTGCCTTCCTGCTCCAGCGGGTTCTGGGTGGCGAGCACCAGGAAAGGATCGGAAAGGGGATAGGTTTTTTCGCCAATCGTTACCTGGCGTTCCTGCATCGCTTCCAGCAAGGCGCTCTGCACTTTCGCGGGCGCGCGATTGATTTCGTCGGCCAAGATCAGGTTGGAAAAGAGCGGGCCGAGTTTCGTCGTGAACTCACCGGTGCGCGGGTTGTAGATGAGCGTGCCGATCAAATCCGCCGGCAGCAGATCGGGCGTGAACTGCAACCGTTGGAAGCCGGTCTGGATGCATGCCGCCATCGTTTTTACCGTGAGCGTTTTCGCCAATCCGGGAACGCCTTCGAGCAAAATGTGGCCGTTGGCCAACAGGCCGAGCAGGAGCCGATCGACTAGATATTTTTGGCCGATAACGACGCGACCCATCTGTTCGCGCAACGGCGGAATCCATTGCCCCATTTGCTGGACTTGTTGCGTGATTTCCTGAGTCGATTTCATAAGCAAGGTGAGACAGGTACGACGGGAAATCGTTCGATCAAGTACCCCCCGGGAGGACCGGGATGGGTAGGCTCTCATCTTTGGAGCCGGCACGTCCTCGTGCCGGAGAGAGCAAGGGCTGCAGCAAAACGCCCGTCGGGCTGGGGGCAGGCCGTCTCCAGGATTGTTCAGCGGGGACGTGCGGAAGCTCGTTTCTCCGACTCGCTGCGCGCTCGACAACTCAGGAGAACCGGCAATCCTGAAAAGGGTGAGATCCCCCGGATGCGGCGCTCGAGATATCTCCCGTAGCTGTCGCTGAGAAGTTTTGGCTGGTTCACGAAGAGAACGAACTTCGCGGCTAGCGTGTCCACGTCTTCGCCATGGGTCTGCGCCGCATAAAACAACTTCAACCGCCGTGTGCCGATCATGGGCGGCGGATTCTCTTCCAACGCGGCCCGCAGCATTCGGTTCAAGACACCGGTCCCGATGCGCACCTGGGCGGCGCGGCGCACCGTCCTAATCAGGCGAAACAGCTCGTCCACGTTTTCGCCCGTTAACGCGGAGGCGACCAGCACGGGTGCATATTCGAGAAAGAAAAGACGTTCGCGCACATCGGTGACCGCGCGCTCGATTGCTTTTTGTCCGCCGCGCGCCGGCTTCACCAGGTCCCATTTGTTCAACACGATCAGGCACGGCTTCTCCGATTCCTGGATCAGGCCCGCGATCTTCTTATCCTGCGACGTGACGCCGCTCGTCAGGTCGATGACGAGAACACAAAGGTCCGCGCGACGAATCGTGCGTTCCGCCCGCATGACGCTGAAGACTTCCACGGAGGTTGAATGCTTGCTCCGTTGGCGCATCCCGGCTGTGTCGATGAAGAGGAATTTCTCCCCGTTCCGCTCATAAAGAATATCGACGGCATCCCGAGTGGTGCCGGGTAGTTCGCTGACGATCGTGCGCGCATCGCGCAGAATGGAATTAATCAGCGATGATTTCCCGGCATTCGGGCGGCCGACGATGGCCAGGGAAGTGGGGGCATCTTGGATTTCGGGTGTTGGATTTTGGATTTGGGTTTCGGGAAGAAGCCCATCAACAACTTCGAGGAGGTCAGAAATACCGCGTCCGTGGGCGGCGCTGATCGGGATGGAATTGTCGAAACCGAGCCGCGCGAAATCAGCGTCCAGATCTTCGTGCTTTTCGTGGTCGATCTTGTTTACCACCAGGACGACAGGGCTCTTTGATTTCCGGAGAAGTTTCGCCAGCTCCTGATCGATCGGATTCAGGCCCGCCTGCGCATCGACGATGAACAGAATGACGTCGCTCTCGCGCATGGCCGAATCTGCCGCGCCGCGCACCTGGGTTGTCAGCTCCGTCTCGCCCGCGCCGCCGATGCCGCCCGTATCCCAGACCGTGAATGGCCGACGGCCCTTGCTCGAAAGGGCCGCCAGTCGATCGCGCGTGATTCCAGGCTGATCGTGGACGATGGCGATGTTCCGGCCGACCAGCCGATTGAAGAGCGCGGATTTCCCGACGTTCGGCCGGCCGACAATGGCGACGGTGCCGATACTTTCTTCGGCGTGTTTCGAATCCATGACGCTGGCACTCTAGCCCAGCTTTGCGTTGGCGTGGCCTTCTGCTGATAATTGCCGCAACCCGTTACGGAAATAAATGATGCCGGATATCAGCGTGAAGAACCCGGCCGCGAAAACGATGTAGATCAATGGCGGGATCCGCATTTGCAGCATGACCCACGCGATCGCCGCCATCTGGAGGACGGTAGCCACTTTCCCGGTCCAGCTCGGCCGCACCCGCACCTTGCCATTCAAAACATGGAGCAGCAGGCTGCCGCTCACGATCACCACGTCGCGGGTAATGACGAGCACGGGGAACCAGGCCGGGAATTTTCCGTAATGCGGATCCACCTGGCTCCAGTTGCTGATGCTGAGCGTGATGATTCCACTGAGGAGCAATCCCTTGTCCGCGATGGGATCGAGGATCCCGCCCAGCGAGCTGCGCTGGTTGTAGCGGCGCGCCACGTACCCATCGAGACCGTCACTGATCGCCGCCAACAAAAAGACGGCGATCGCCGTGAAGCGCATCCAATCCTGCGGACTCCCTTCCTGGATGCTTTCGCCGTAGTAGATCGCGAGCGTGACGAACACCGGGATCATCAGGATCCGGATCACGGTAATTTTGTTCGCGGTCGTCATGAGCGGGCGGCCCATCGTGAAAACTTAGACGGCCTCACCGCCCCAGATGCAAGGCAATTTGCCCGCTAGGTTTCCAGCTCGCTCGATTGCGTCCCGGAAGTCGTGGCGTGCCGGCCTTCGCAAAATTCCTCGATCATCTTTTCGTTGAACGCCGGGATGTCGTCCGGTTTTGCGCGCTTTTACCGGAGGTCTGCACCGCCAGGTCGATCGCCATTGCTCGAGGGTGCGATGAAAATCCTATCCAAGAGCGTTACGTCAGAGTCTTTTCTTTCTATCCATGTCTCGCAGAAAGGATGGGCGGCTAACTTACTATGACGCCACGACGGATTTCTTTTCCGGAATCTTCAAAGCCACGTACGTCCCGGCACTGATGCCCATCAGAGTCAGCAACGTGTCGCTGAATTGTGGCATCGACAAGGTCGCGTAGACTTCATGAACAAAAATCAGAGTGAGCACAACCGTCCATACCACCATCTGAAATCTGTGAATGCTGATGCCATTTTCGTCGCTCATGATGTCGGTCAAAAATCCCTGACTCGTCGCCTCATCGGGAGGTAGCATCATTTGATTCAGTTGCGTGTTCGCCTGGGTTATTTGAGTCGTTTTGAAATCCAGCTCTTGCTTTTGCGCTTCAGTGTGGGGAGCAACCGCGGTGAGCTGCAATCGGTTCACTTGCTGTTGCAACGCGTCCTTCTTCGCAGTCAAATCCTGGGCCGTTGCTTGCTTGCTCGAACTAACCATCTTACTCGCCACGGTGGTTGCTGCGGAAATTCCCAAAAGGACCAAGGTTGACGTTGTGAGTGTATTAAAATCGCCCACTGCCAGCCAGATGAATAGAAACGCGACGACAACGAAGAAAAGCCACCATGCCATCTGTACTTTGGCGAGGCTGTATTGCGCAAGGTAGCCTGGTTTGGGCATGACCCGATGGAGTCCGGGGAGAAATTGAAGGAGGGGAAAGCTTTGACTGCCAGGTCCGGGCGCCGGGTCTGCGGGCGGGGCTGGCACGAGCGGGCCCGGGGGTTGTCCGTCCCGGAGCAAGTTTGTGTAGCGGCCGTAAACGAATAAGACGATCGCCATCAACAAGACGAGGCCGATAACAATCAATAACCGATAATCATCAGCCACCACGACTAGTTGGACTTTTTCTGGCATGACGAGCTCGGCGTTCTGCTGATCGGCAAAGCTGATACCGACCGAAACGATTTTTGTTCTGGTGGTGATCTGCTCGATAGCTTCCCGATCCAGTTTGAACAGGACCTTTTTCTCACCCAGGCAAGGAACCGGGGTTAGGCCTTCGATCGGTTTGCAGTCGAGAAACAATCTTATCGTCTTACCAACAGCGGGTTGTTTTTCGAGACGCTCCTTCAAATCGCTAACCTCGACGCTGAGTTCATCTCCCTTCCTTATCCGAACCATCTTGGCCGCTTTGGGACTGCTTCCCGGCACCGCGTTGCGGGTTTCATTCGCGGTCTTTCCCGCAGTGATAGCTTTGTCTTGTTTAGTGTGATCTTCCTTAGGGGGAGTGATTTCAGCCTTAGCCGGACTTGCGCCGTTCACCGGTGACGATGCGGTCGATTGCCCGTTTGCAGCCATGGAAAAACTGAGGGCGACGCACGCCACCCAACGGAGTAACCTGAATGATCTCATATCGGGGTTGGTTAAGTAATCATCTGCGGGTTTGAGGTGTTCATACGCTTCTACGGAATCTGGATAGCGTTGTTTCGAATTTTTCTGAATCGGGATTATTCCTGTCCCGGCGGAGGATTGGAGTTGGTCCCAACGAAAAGCCGCGTAATTTGGCTGCCGCAGCCGCCGATGTGGCGAAATGGCAGACGCAACGGACTTAAAATCCGTTTCTCGTAATTGGGAGTCCCGGTTCGAGTCCGGGCATCGGCACCGCTGATAACGTCATTTTCATAGGAGGAAAGCGATCCGCGCTGCAATTCCGCTAAGCGCAGGGTCCCGCAACAAAACGCATCGTTTTCACCATCCACTAGCCAAGTATTCGCCAAGCGACTAAGGCACGCTGATTGGATGGCGGCGCGAATGATGTCGGCGGTGCGCTTCCAACGAGGATCTTCGGGCGCGCGCGTCGCCCGCCAAGTCTGGTTGGAGCAGGGGACTCATAATTGTAAACGGGCTTTTTCGCTCGTTTTCACGGGTCCCGAAACGGTGTTTGTCGAGGGCAACCCCCTGCAAACCCGCTTTCCGTTTGCCAGGGGTTTGCGTGGCTTTCCGGCAAAAAACGGCCCAACCGTAGAACGGACCGTAGAAAAAGGCCGATTCCACCGCCGCGATAAAAAATTTCGGAACCAAGGCGACCGTGCGAGCCGTTTTCGACGAAGACTAAGCGCAATCGCAATGGCACGATTAGAGGGACAACCAGGGGTGGCGAAGGGCCTACGAATCTCAGTCGGGTCTCTGTTGAAACGGGCGCGGACGCTCCGGCGCGAAGCCGAGCGGTTGGTGCGCCAGCTCGGCAGAACCAGTGAACAAATAACGGCGCTGATTACACCGTCCGACTCTGGCAATCAAAAATCCGGTCCGCCGCAAAAGCAGCGACTCTGGTAAGGGAGCGCCACAATGGGACCAGAAGGGAAAAAGGAAACGGTTCGCCGTACGCGACGCCGCTTGAACGGAATGGCGGCCACCACTGGAGTTACTGCCCCGCCGACACGCGACCAGTTTACCCGAACGCTCCAATTGCTTCGCGCTGCGTTGCGCTTGTGGGAAGCGAAGCACGAACGCTCTCAGGGGCAGAGAGTTTGGCGTCGGGATTTCGTCCGAGCAGGTGACGGGCGCGGCCTGTTGAACAAATAAACGCCTAAAAAATAGCCGCCCGAATCCGCGAAATGGTTAAAATCGAAGTTGGGTTTGAACCGCACCCCTACGAAAAAGCGGTCGTGCAGCAGACACAAGAGGACATTCAACTCCGCCTGCAAGGCCACGAGTTTGGCCGGTTTAAGATCGTGCTAAAGAAACGTCCCGGCTCGCATGAGATTGTGCTGGAATGCGTCGGCAATCCCGAGAGCTGCGAGAAAGCCAAACGGCTACTTGGCATTTATTAGACCCGCACACGAAAGCGAAAAGGGCCAATGCACAAAAACTCTGACCTTTTTCGATTTGCCCCGTAGCTTGGCGCTGCCGTTTGGAGTTATCAGCTGTCGTTGCGTTCGCGAGGCGGAGTGTTGTTCGGCCGGGCCTGCGAAATGAGAGGTCGATCCTGGGGAGGGGCATCCATCTTCGCAAGTGGTTGCGAATTGAAGAATAAACCTTTACCCCGGATTTAAGAGATAGCGCCGTTCGTCGCACACCAACCTAGAATTCTCTCCTCAGCATGCGCGTTCTAATTGCCGATGACTTTGAACTGATGCGGGACGGCATCCGATCACTCCTTATTCGCCAGGGATGGGACGTGTGTGGTACGGCAGTCACGGGATGCGAGGCTGTCGAAAAGGCGCAAGCGTTGCGCCCGGAGGTCGCCGTTCTCGATATCTCGATGCCGCAGCTTGACGGGCTGGAAGCAACCCGCCAAATCCGAAAATCAAATGTCGGAACGGAAGTTCTGATCTTGACCGCGCACGAGGACGACCAACCGATTCGCGACGCGTTAGACGCCGGCGCCAAAGGCTACCTGTTCAAATCCGAAGCGGCCACGCAGTTGGTAGACGGGATCAAGACCATCGCCGCGCATAAAGTGTTCCTGAGCGACGGGGCGTCGGCTGCGCTTTTCCGTTCCATTCGCAGCGGCAAGATCAACAACCGGAATCCGCTGACCCCTCGCGAGCGTCAGATTTTGCAACTTGTCGCCCAAGAAAAAAGCAACAAAGAGATCGCCGAGGCTCTGAGTATCAGCGCCCGGACCGTGGAGGCGCATCGAGTCAATATGATGCGGAAACTGTCGGTCGATTCGGTCATCGGCCTCATCAAATACGCGGTTCGCACAAAGATGATACCCGCGTAGTTCAGCCCGGATTAGAAATCCGACGGGCTTAACCAGCCGTGCCGGTTTCAACTCTGGCCTCGAAAAAATTGGAATTTCAGTCCGCGAGTCGCGGCCATCGGCGCAATTATCACTGGCCGACTTCGGGTTTCGGGCCAGCCTTTTCGTTCAACGCCTTCGTAAACTCTTGGAGACTTGAGACGATTTGCGGCGCTTTCGTCAGGACCGCGCTGGCAAGTTTTTCTGAGTAATCTGGACGGCGCTGCGACATCTCGGAAAGTGCCATCATCACTGCGAGGGCGTTGTTGATCGCGTGTTTGATCTCGCTGAATTTTTTCTGCAAACTGGTTGGACCTTGCTCGCATCGCTGCGACTCACTGGCCGGGCAATCTTCGTTAAAGCGATTTTTGATGAGCTCTTCGAGTTCCTGCATCGCCCTGTCCGCGTCGGGTCCTTCGCAACGAATGTGGAGCTTTGATCCCTGACATGCCGCGAGCACCATCAAGCCCATGATGCTTTTGCCGTTGATCCGCTCGCCCTCTTTCTCCACCCAAATCTCGGAACGAAACCGGCTCGCGATCCGGACAAACATCGCGGCGGAGCGCACATTCAAACCGAGCCGATTGATGATCGTAATTTCCTTCTCGATTTTTTGCGACTGCCCCGCTGTGCGCCGAGCAAGGCGCGTTAGTGAAAGGCGCACCCTAGAGCTGATCGACCGCGGGGCCTTTTCGTTCAAGGCCTGGGTGAACTCCTGCAAACTGGAAACGATTTGCGGCGCCTTCGTGAGCGCCGTGCCGGCCAGTTTTTCGGAATAATCCGGGCGGCGCTGCGACATTTCCGAAAGCGCCATCTCGCTGAATTTCTCCTTCAACTCAACGACTTCGGGTTTCGGGCCAGCCCTTTCCCTCAACGCCCCCGAAAACTCTCCGAGTCTTGAGACGATCAGGGGCGCTTTCGTCAGAACCGTGCGTGCGAGTTTTTCAGAAAATTCGGGGCGGCGTTGCGACATCTCAGAGAGCGCCATCATGGCTGCAAGAACGTTGTTAATGGTGCGTTTGATCTCGCTGAATTTTTCCTGCAACTCAACGATTTCTTCGTCGGAGATGTTTTGCGGACTGTTACTCATGGCGGGCCGGGCGTCGGGTGGGAAGTTCCGCCAGTTTGATTAAACGCTCCAGGATGTGCGTTATAGGAAATTGGGTCGCGAAAGTCGAGATGAAAACGCCGAAATACAACGCCGTTTTGAAAGCGTCCGACCGCGCAAAGATCGTCGCGGATTCGATCTGATTTCCGATGCACTGCCGTTCGGTCGTCTTTGTATCAGGAAGCGCGCGCGGCCATCGGCTGCGCGAAATTCCACAGGCGGTCACAATCGGGCGCAGGGCGCGTCTTTGATGCCGCTGGCGAGATCACCGCAGCCGAGAGCTGGCCGGGGGATTTCAAGGAAAGGTGACGGGCGCGCCAGCATCCGTCCTCCCGCTGCCCTGCCGGTATTTGCTACCTCAGGTCCGACCGCGCATCGCCCGCCTTTTCCGCTGCCACTTTGTAGCCGCCAGCTTTTGAATGAGCTTGTGCCCGCCATAGCCAAGACCGTGCGCGGCGAACGCCTCACTTTTGTCAGACAAATCTTTAGCGCCCCGCCTGCCAAAGCTCAACGTCAAGAGCCGGTCGGATCGCGTCGAGAGGAAAGCCGTAGATACCAGTGTTCGTCTTGTTGCCTTCAACCACAAGCGAGACTAAGCGACCGTGGCTGTCGAGAATCGGCGCGCCGCTGCACCCTTGGTAGCGTTTGTAAGTGGTAAAGGGGGCCTGTGTCTCGAAAAGGTGAAGGTGGTTCTTCGTTCCCTTATACCTCATACTTGTTTCGAGTCTCTCAGCCAACCTAAGCGCATACGTATTGTAGCCTTCGCGGTTCAAGCCCCAAAACCCATATTCCTCGTTTGGGTCGGGCAACAAAGACAGGTCCGATTCAAGAATCAGCTTTGGCTCATCGCGGGTAATAGTCCCGCTTTCCGAAAGAATCTGAAACCGGGGTTGCGGGAATGGGAATGGCGCCGGCAAGAGCTTGTATGAAAAGTCCATGTCACGCGAAAACTTGATCTTGCCTTTCTTCAAGCGAAACACTTTCAAAAACCCCATCCCTCCCAATTGATAGAGCAGGGGTTGTTTCTTGTGGGGATCGAACTCGATTTCCATTGCCCAGTTGCCTTGATTTTCGGTCGCGTGCCTAACGGTCAGAAAGAAATGCGCATTTCGATAGCGAACTATACAGCCCGATGCATCTCCGACGGGCCGTGTTTGCTCGTCAAGCTCCCTTAGGCCAATTGTGGCGAGGTGATACATTGCGAAATTGTATCACATGGGATACCGGGAGAAAAATTATCACGCGCTGAATTGAAGCACCTTCGCCGGAGCCTCTGTATCTGCCCCCAAGTGCCCCAGCGGACTTGCTTCCGTTCAACCCAGAAAGAGATTCTTTTGACCACAGCGGACGGCCGGGCGCGTTTTTTCGTCAAGCCAAGCCCGACATGCTATCGTTTCCAGCGTGGGCTTTGATGACATGATCGACGCTCAGCGGCGGATGGCTGCTATCGAGCGAGAAACGGATTTTTACCGCACGATGGGGTTGGCGCGGAACATCGAGGCAACCAACCGGCTTTACAGCTTGCAAAGCACCGTTGCTCGCATTCAGGACCAGATAAATCCGGCTGTAAGCATTGCGAATGCCCTCCGGGAAAACGCAGTGTTCACGATCAGCGGCGCGCAGGCGCTGCGAGAGGGGATTGCGGACGCAGCGCGGGACGCAATGCGCCTTACAGAGGCTGAACGCGGAATAGCCGAAATCATGCGTCGAGCCGCCGATCCACTGGCCGGAATTCGCAACTCCTTGCTAGCCGCACAGGAGGAATCGAACCGTTTTGTTGCACGAGTAAGCGCTGCGACAGTAGCCAGCTTGCGAAGTTTGCAGCAACCGTTGCTGGACCTAAACGAATACTTCCGAACGATCCATGACCGGATTGCAGAGCCCTACGTTGCCCAGGTGTCAGCCATTCAAAAGGCAGCGCAGGGAATTGCGACAATTTACGAATTTGCGAGGCCGGATGTTTTCGCAGGTGAGAATGATGAGGCCGAGGAACTGTTGGTTTCAGACGATGAGCTTGCCGCCTTGTTCGCGACGGCATTTCCTGACGAGGCCGGGCCGATAGACGCTGAGACCTTCGAACGCGGAGTAGAGACGATTGTTACCGCGATAAACAGCACGAAAGATTCCCGCCTCCAAAAAGCGATAGCTCAATACGCCTTTCCGCTGTTGCTTTTTTTGTTGACCATATTCTTGCCAGGCCAGAAGCCAAAAGAACTGCCTTCAACAGATCAGTCCCAAAACCCGGTTATCAAGTCTCATCGCGAACCAAGAGCCCGCGTCGGAAGACACAAAGAGCACCAGGGAATAGCCGTAGTCACAGCCACCATTCTCAACGTGCGGGAGAAGCATTCGGGTCGCTCGCGGATAGTCGGCAAATTGAAAAGCGGAGAACGCGTGAGAATCATTCAGAGGCAGGGCGCATGGACTGAGGTAGAGACAAACCGCGCTCGCGGATGGGTGGTGACAATCTACCTCAGGCCTGAACAGGGGTAACGGTCAAGTCGGCAAGCCTGCTGTGCGCACCCAAACGCTCAGAAAAAAGGAGCCGCCCGTTTGAGCTAACCGGTAAGCGGAACGATATTATCGGATGCGCCCCACACTTGAAGAATTGAAGAGCCTTTGGCTGCACGCTTATTCGCGGTCATCCTTGATCCAAGCCGATGGCTGGGTTGTGGATTTGGAAACGACCGATCCGCGAACAACAAAATATCGGGCGCTTATCTCCGCTATCATTGTGGCCTACTGCCGACCATTCACCAAATCGCAGGTGACAAAATCGGAGCGCGTTGTTCCGCTGGCTGACGTAAAACCGCCTGCGGAGTTGGAATCGACGCACAACAGCCTGATCGGCTTGCGAGATAAAGTAATCGGCCACGCGGACGCACTTCCGGCCAAAGGTCACGATGAAACTCCGAACAAGGTGTTGATTTTCCGGGATGCCACCGGTTTTAACCTTCACACCGTCTTGACCTCAGACATAGCCGGGGAAGAACGGCAGAAAATCCGCCAGCTCTGCGGCCATTTCAGGACCTATTGTGATGAAAAACTCAATGCCTTGATCGCGAAGTTCGGAGGCGACCTGCCCTCGTTGCCGGGCGTTTACGAAGTGATGATAACCGCCGATCCGGAAGAATGGTTCAAAGCCGTAGCTACCGAAACGTGGCAGCAAATGCAGGGTAAGTCGCGATGCGCAAGATACCGCTTTCGCAGGGCAGGTCTGCCCGCATTGACGATGATGATTATTGAGTTTGTCCTGGGCTTTGGTCTATGGACGGCGAGGTCGAAGCGCCAGACGGACTTGTGGTATGCGGTCCGCAGGGAGGGGAGCTACCTATACATGCACTGCGTTATCAAGGAGATGATTGAGGATCATGGCATCCCGGCCGGAATGGTGGTGGATCATCTTGACGGCGACGGCTTAAACAATCGGCGCGACAATCTTGAAATTGTCACTGTCGCAGAGAACGCGAGACGTTGGCACAATCGAAAGTTAACGATTGGCTTTGCCAGGGTCACCTAACGATTCAAACATGGACGACAAACCGCTTTACCTTCCGCTCATTCTCGGCACGGCCCGCCAGGGCCGACAGAGCGAGCACGTTGCTAACTTTGTGCTGAGCGAAATGAAGAAGAGGCCGGAGATCGAGACCGAGTTGATCGACGTCCGGAAACTGAAGATGCGCCTCGACGATGCCGGCGAGGAAATGAAGGATCCGGGTTACGCGGAAAAGATGACGCGCGCCGACGGGTTGGTCATCGTGACGCCGGAATACAACCACGGATATCCCGGACTGCTGAAGCACGCGCTCGACATGTGCCTGGAGGAATACATTCACAAGGCAGTTGGCCTCGTCGGAGTTTCGGCGGGACCTTTCGGCGGCTCGCGCGTGATTGAGCAGATGGTTCAAGTCGTTCGCGAACTTGGCCTGACAGTGACTTTCACCGATCTCAATTTCAGCAAGGTTCGGGACGCCTTCGACGAGAAGGGAAATCTGAAGGACGAAAAATATGTGGGCCGGCTCGCGAAGTTCCTGAATGAATTGGTCTGGATGTCCCGGGTCCTGCGCCACGGTCGCGAGAAAATTCCGCCGCTGTAAGTTGAGCCTGTCTGATGGAATTGCGGGAGTCTGATCTCCAGGAAACTTTTGCGCGGTCCGGCGGGCCGGGCGGGCAAAACGTAAACAAGGTCTCCACGGCGGTGACGCTGCGGCATCTGCCGACCGGGATCAGCGTGACGGTCCAGGATTCCCGTTCGCAGGCGCTCAACCGCAAGCTGGCGCGCGAACGATTGATCGAGGCGATCGAGCGCCGCCGGAATGCCGCGCGCCGCGCTGAAATCACGCGCCGGGAGAAGGCGCGCCGCCAGCGTTCGCCGCGGCCGCGTGGTTTGAAGGAGCGAATCCTGGAGTCGAAACGCCGCCGGTCCCGTTTGAAAAAATTGCGAACCGGACGCGAGGACTAACCGGGCCAACGCCCCGTGGCCGAAAACTAAATTCAAAAAACTTCGTCCGAAATACATCTGGCCGTGAGACCTGCGCCGAATTGGCTGTGAAGGAAACCATTCCAACTATGAAAAAACTTATCATTCTGACACCGCTTCTGGCGGTCGCCTTAGTTCTCACCTCGTGCACCACCGTTGTGGAAAAACCGGCGCCAGCCACGAC
>JBEEHI010000346.1:0-5826 GCA_041167305.1 Verrucomicrobiota bacterium | reverse complement strand
TCAATTTGTTATCGAGCGCGTCCTTCCCCGACAGGATGCGGCCGTCGGCCACGGAATTGCGGAGCCCGTCCGCGGGCAGGTTCCGTTCGCGCGCCACGATCCCGAGAAATTTGTCGTAGGTTTTCATCACGAAGCTCTGGATGTAGTCGCGTTCTTCCGGCGTGACCGGACGCGTCCCGCTCAGCATGTCCTTGAACTTCCCGCTTTTGAAGACCACCGACGCGAGGCCGACTTTGTTGAAGAGCTGTTCGTAATTCAGCGTTTGGATGATCACGCCGATGCTGCCAGTGATGGTCGTCTCGTTCGCCATCAAGTATTTCCCGCCACATGCAACGTAATACCCACCTGACGCCGCGAGTGAATCCATGTAGACGACGACCGGCTTTTTCGCCCGGGTCTTGACCACCCAGTTGTAGATAACATCCGACGCGGTCACTTCCCCACCGGGCGAATCGATTTCCAACACGATCGCCCGGACGTGGTCGTCATCGCGCGCCTGCTGCAGGGCGAGCCGCATGTCCTCCACCATCGTGTCGCCCACGTTACCCGGGAGCGACGAGCTGATCAGGCCGCGCATCGTGATCACCGCGATCTTGTCGCCGCTCCCGCGCGCGCCGCGCTGCACGAGAACTTCCCGAAAGGACGGCGCCGGCTCGGCGAACTGCGGGCCTGCGCCCAGGCGGCTCAGGGCGGTCACAGCGAGCAGGACATTAATGAACAAACTGGCGACCAGCGCGACCGCGAGGAAGATGCTCAGGCAGCCCAGCTTTCGATTCTCAGCCATGACCGGGCAAACTGGTGGAGATCAGACCTGCGCACAAGGGAGAAAGCGGGGAATGGAGCAGTGGCTTGGAAGCTGCTTTTTGAACCGGCATGAACAACGCTGGCCACCTTCCCATCAGCGAGACTGCGCGCCGTGCAGGCAAGACCAAGGCGCGCCGGGGCCGCCCGCGGAAGAGCAGCGCGTCTGCTGCCCCAGTCAAAGAATTACCGGCCGTTGGCACCCTCTCCCGGACAAAAAGTCTTCTGCTCGCCGCGCTCCGCGTCTGGGAGCTAAAGCATCGGATCAACGAGTAAACTGGAGCCGGCACGCCCTCGTGCCGGAGACGCGAAGCTCCGCTTCCGTCCTACCGTTTCATCCGAGTCGGCATGGCCGACAACCTGCTCCCTCGGACATGTGAACATCGACCGCAAAAATCGCATCCTTAGGCTCGTAGAAATTTCAATCCTGGCCGTCGCTCTCCTCGCCGCGACTTTGCGGGGCGCCACGCTCGAACCGTTAGCTTCCTTAAACCAGTCGCTCACCGCCTTTCCCCAGGTCCGGCTTTCCAACGGAACCTTTTACGGCACCGATTTTGGCGGCTTCAACGGCGCTTCGGATCATGGCTCCGTTTTCAAACTGGCACCAGACGGTTCCCTTACCGCGCTCTATGAATTCCAAGCGTCGACCCCGGACGAAGCAAACCCCATCCTTCTGATCGGCGCCGCGGATGGGAATCTCTACGGCGCGACCGCACCGAGGGCAGTCGGTGATCTGAACGGGATGATCTTCAAGGTGACGCCGTCAGGAGTTTTCACGCCTCTCTACCATTTCCAGGACGGAAAAGGGACTCACGCCATTACGCTGATTCAAGGAACGGACGGAAATTTCTATGGGACCGCCGCCGGCGACTCGAGCGGCGGCTTCTTCAATCACCCGGCGAGCATGCACAACCCCGGGATATTTTTCCGGCTGACACCGGCAGGCGCATTGACCGTCCTTTACACTTTCACCGGCGGTGCGGACGGGAGTTTTCCAAACGCGTTGACTCAGGGAGCGGACGGCAATTTTTACGGCAGCACATTCTGCGGTCCGGAGACACCGCCCAATACTTTTTCCGGCTTCGGGACGATCTTTAAAATCACGCCCGCGGGCGCAGTCACAACTTTATACAGCTTTACGGGCGGGAATGACGGCGGAAATCCCGGCAAGATCATCCAGGGCGTCGACGGCAATCTCTACGGAGTCGCGGATTACCCAGCGATCCGATCGCTTTTCAAAGTCACGCCGGCTGGTGTGCGGAGCATCGTTTACAGTTTCACGAGCGTGAATGGAACCGGACCATCCCGCTTAACCGCGAACACCGACGGAAACATCTACGGCACCACGCAGACCGGCGGCATTCCAAACGTTGGAACTCTTTTCAAGATTGATCCCGCCGGGCAAGTCAACACCTACATTTTCGATGGCGCCGCCATAGGTGGAAGCCCGAGCCAGGTTTTCGAGGCCGAGAATCACAACGTCTATGGAGCCACCACGACCGGCGGCGCTTCCAATCATGGGGCAATTTTCAGGCTGAACACGGATCCTCCGCGGAACCTCCTGAACATCTCCACCCGATTGCAGGTGCTCACGAGCGACAAGGTTCTCATCGGAGGATTTATCATCATCGGCACTGACCCGAAAAAAATTATCATCCGCGGGATAGGTCCTTCCCTTTCCGGCGTGGGTGCCGTTCTCCAGAATCCTACGCTCGAATTACACCAGGGAAGCGTCACCCTCGCCATGAACGACGACTGGAAAGAACATCAGACGGAAGTGGAAGCGACGACGATTCCGCCGACGAACGATCTCGAGTCGGCCATCGTGACCACTCTCAATCCCGGCGCTTACACCGCCGTTCTCGCAGGAAAGGATAACGGCACGGGCGTGGGAGTTGTAGAAGTGTATGACCTGGCTCCAGCGGCCAATTCGAAGCTGGCGAACATCAGCACCCGTGGGTTCGTCGATTCCGGCTCCAACGTGATGATCGGCGGATTGATCGTCGATGGAGGCACCTTCGGCGGATTTGCCCGGGTGATCTTGCGTGCAATTGGACCTTCGCTCGCCGCGTCCGGCATCCAGGGTGTCTTGGCAGATCCGACTCTTGAACTACACAACGCCAGTGGCGCGATCATTGCCTCGAACGACAATTGGAAAATTCGTCCCGACGGCAGTAGTCAGCAGGGCGAAATCGAAGCAACTTCCATCCCGCCCTCGAACGACGCGGAATCGGCTCTGGTCCAAAATCTCGCGCCCGGAAATTACACCGCGATCGTGCGCGGCACTGGCAGCACGAGCGGCATTGCCGTCGTGGAAGCCTACACGCTTCAGTAGCCGGCGGATAACGCTGGATTTCCGTTCCCGCGCAGCGGAATAATTCCCCGTTCTGCGCTCATAGCTCAGCCGGATAGAGCATCGGATTTCTAATCCGACGGTCGGAGGTTCGAGTCCTCCTGGGCGCGCTTCTGCCACTTCCGCTCGTGATCGAGCAGCCATTTCTTTCGCCACAAGCCGCCGCCGTAGCCGCAGAGTGAGCCGTCGGCGCGGATGACGCGATGGCAGGGAATGATGATGGACATCATGTTCGTGCCGTTCGCGCGGCCGACGGCGCGGCGCGCGTTCGGGATGCCGAGACGTTCCGCCATCCAGGAATAGGAGCGCGTTTCGGCGGTCGGGATTTTGCGTAACAGCTCCCAGGTGCGGAGTTGGAAGTCGGAACCGATCGGGGCGAGCGGAATATCGAACTCCAGTTTCTCGCCGGAAAAATAGCGGGCGAGCTGGGTCCGGATCGCATTGAGATATTTGTGTTCGCCGGGGACAACATTCGTTTTCAGGCGTTGCCGCAGCGCGGCCAGTTCCCCTTCGAGGGCGCGGCGATCGGCGAATTCGAGGAGCCGCAAACCTTTGTCGTCGGCCACGGCCAGCATGGTGCCGAGCGGCGTTTCGATCCGTTCCGCGAACATACAGTCCCGCGCCTTTGCCGCGGTGGGTGAATCGCCAAAGATACGAGTAAAGGCTTCGCGAAAACCGCTGGCCGATTCGAAGCCGCTCCCATTTTTCGCTTCATCGACGCGACCGCCTTTGCGCACCTCGCGCAAAGCAAGACCCATCCGGCGGGCGCGATGATAGGCTTGGAAGGTCATTCCGTAATGCCGCTTAAACTGACGACGCGCGGTCGAGGGATCGATGGAAAGCGCGGCGAGTTCCTTGTCGGTCAGGCGGCCGCCAGGTGCGCGCTCCACTTCGGCCCGCAGCCGCTCGATCAATTCCGGCGGCCGCTTGTCAGGATCCATTGGCCGGCAACGCAGGCACGGACGGTAGCCGCCATGGAGTGCTTCGCTCGGCGTCGGGAAAAAATCGACGTTCTCCCGCGCGGGCTTCTTCGCCGGGCAAGTGGGCCGGCAAAAGATGCCGGTCGTGCGGACGCCGACGAAGAAGATTCCTTCGAAGCTCGAATCCCGGTTCACCAGCGCGCGATACATCATATCGGCGGGTGGTAGCAGTTCGGGGACTTTCATGTGCAGGGAATCTCCGTTGGGCAATATCGCTGACTGCTGTTCGATCTGAAAGCTCGATGTTGTCATGGCATGACGGTAAGCGCGGCAGCACGAACCACGCATCGACGGAATTCGGGCGGTGAATTCTGGTGCAGCTTCAAGGAGCGGCGGTTTGTCCCGCGGCTGCGGGACCGTCTTAATTCGGAGGGCGATTGGAAAATCGCCCCTCCTTGAAGTCGTCCGGCTCATTCACGCTTCGATAGAGATGTTCGTCCTGAACTGGAACCGCATAAAGCCGGACTTTCTCATCAGCAGCGAGTTTTCGGATAATTCGTTGGAGCGAGAAATCAGGGCCGGCCAGGGCAGCGGCGAAATCCACTGCGGCCTCGGCCGGATAAACCGCAGCTAAAGGTTCTGCCCGTTTGCCGATCACTGGAACAATCCCATGACCTTCGCTGGCCATCGTCCACAGAAAGCGCAGTTGTTCGCGCGTGACGAAGGGCATATCGACCGCGAGCGCCAAAAGATGCGAGGTTTGCATCTGGACAATAGCTTTCGTCAAGCCGCTGAGCGGGCCGCGTGACGGCGGCTCGTCGAGAAGTAATTCCGTATCCGCCGGCAGCCAGGACGATTCCGTTCGAGCCGACACGAAAACTTTCTCAGGGCGGAGGTCGCGGAGAATTCGGAGTTGCCGTCGCCAGAGCGGCTCGTCCCGAAAAACAACTGCCGCTTTGTCGCTGCCCATTCGCCGCGACTCGCCGCCCGCGAGGAGCACTGCCGTAAACGTCATCACTTCCTTTCTGTCATTCTGAGCGAAGTCTTGCGAAAGCAAAACGAAGTCGAAGAATCTCTGACTCTTTCTCAGAGCCACGCCGCGCTCCAGAAGAGAACTAGAGATCCTTCGACAGGCTCAGGATGACAGGTTTAGGCTTCGTTTCGCCGCGTCGTTCTTTCGTGCGATGATCCGTCATGGAAGGAATCGGCGCCGGCAGCATCGTCCGGCGGAAAGACGATGGCAGTCACGAATTCGTGACCGACGAAGTAGCGATCGAGGAACCGCTCGAAATGCGCATCAGCGGCACCGCGATCGCGACAACGATGCGGACGCCGGGCAACGACGAAGAACTGGTCGCCGGTTTTCTTCTCTCCGAAGGAATTGTCCGCAACCGTGCAGATCTGAGGACGATCGCGCCGTGCACGCTGCCGGCGTCGCTCGGTAATGTGATCAACATCGAGCTCGCGCCGACGGCGAAGTTCACACCGGCGGCGACGCAGCGTTTCGGCACGATTTCCACGAGCTGCGGCCTCTGTGGAAAAACGAGCATTGAATTCATCCGCCAACAATTGCCGCCAATCGATTCCTCAGCGCGGGTTCGGATTGATGAAACGACACTGCTGGAATTGCCCGGACGCTTGCGCGGCGCGCAGGGAAATTTTGCCCGCACTGGAGGGATTCACGCTGCGGGAATATTTGATTTGGAGGGCAACTTGATTGTCGTGCGCGAGGACATTGGGCGCCACAACGCC
>JBEEHI010000345.1:0-2538 GCA_041167305.1 Verrucomicrobiota bacterium | reverse complement strand
GCCGTCCCCGTGTCGCTCATCGGCACGTTCATGCTCTTTCCGCTTTTCGGGTTCACCATCAACACGCTGGCGCTGTTCGGCCTCGTCCTCGCGATCGGCCTGGTGGTCGACGATGCGATTGTCGTGGTGGAAGCGGTCGAGCATCACATCGAAGAAGGCGTGACGCCCCGCGACGCGACGTTGCGCGCGATGGAAGAAGTGTCCGGACCGGTCATCGGCATCGCTCTCGTGCTTTCCGCGGTCTTCATCCCGACGGCGTTCATTCCCGGAATCACCGGGCGTTTGTACCAGCAGTTCGCGTTGACGATCGCGATCTCGGTCATTCTCTCCGCCTTCAACGCCCTCACCTTGAGCCCGGCGTTGGCCGCGCTGTTACTCCGGCCGCGCAAACCATCGCGCGGACCATTGCGGTGGTTCTTCGATCGGTTCAATCGCGTCTTCCGCCGCACGACCGACCGCTATGTTAACACCTCGCGCCTCGCCATCCGCAAGGGCTGGGTCAGCCTGTCGTTCCTTCTGGTGTTCGCAATCCTCGCCGGACTTTTCGGGTCGCGACTCTCCTCCGGGTTCCTGCCGGAAGAAGACCAGGGTTATCTCTACGGCTCGCTGGCGCTGCCCTTCGCCGCCTCGATGGAACGCACCGGCGACGCGGCGCATAAAGTGGAAGAGGCGCTCCTGAAGACGCCGGGCGTGGCGCATGTGACGAGCGTGCTCGGCTTCAATCTCCTCAGCACCGTGCAGACGACGTTCAATGCTTTCTTCTTCATCACTCTCAAGCCATGGGACGAGCGGACCGCGCCTAACGAGCAGTACGCCGCGCTGAAACAAAACATCAATCGCGCCCTGGCCGGCATTCCCGACGGCATCGGGTTCTCGTTTCCACCGCCGTCCATTCCCGGCATCGGCACATCGGGCGGCGTCACTTTTATGCTCGAGGATCGCGCCGGGCGGGATCCGGCTTTTCTCGGCGAAAACCTGAACCGTTTCCTCGAAGCCGCGCGGAAGCGGCCCGAGATCGCATCCGCGACGAGCACGTTCCTGCCTTCGGTGCCGCAAGTCTTCATCGATGTGGATCGCGACAAAGTCCTCAAGCAGGGCGTCGATCTCACGCAGGTCAGCCAGACGTTGCAGACGTTCATGGGCGGATTCTTCGTGAACTACTTCAACCGCTTCGGGCGGCAATGGCAGGTCTTCGTCCAGGCGGAAGGCGAGTTTCGGACGAAGGCGGAAAACGTCGGCCTGTTTCACGTACGCAATTCCAACAACGAAATGGTCCCGCTCAGCACGGTCACGAATATCCAGTCGCGCGCCGGCCCCGAGTTCACGATGCGCTTCAACCTTTATCGCGCCGCCCAGATCAACGCGACCGCCGCGCCGGGCTTCAGCTCACGCGAGGCGATGAACGCGCTCGAGGACACGTTCGCGCAAACGATGCCGAGCGAAATGGGCTACGACTATTCCGCGATGTCGTTTCAGGAGAAGAAAGCGCAGGAAGGCGTTCCGCCCAGCGTCATCTTTGCCATGTCGTTGCTCTTCGTGTTCCTGATTCTGGCCGCGCTCTACGAGAGCTGGACGCTGCCCTTCAGTGTCTTGCTTGGCACGCCGATCGCGGTCTTCGGCGCGTTCGCGGCGCTCTGGGCGCGCGGCATGGAAAACAATGTCTATGCGCAAATCGGCCTTATCATGTTGATCGGCCTCGCGGCCAAGAACGCGATCCTGATCGTCGAGTTCGCGAAGCTTTCCTATGAACGCGGCACGCCCTTGCTGGAAGCGGCGTTGGAAGGTGCGCGCCTGCGTCTGCGCCCGATCATCATGACGTCGTTCGCGTTCATTCTCGGCTGCGTCCCGCTCTGGCGCGCGTCGGGGTCAGGCGCGGTGGCGAGGCGAATCATGGGCACGACGGTGATCGGCGGAATGCTGGCCGCGACGCTTATCGCAATCTTTCTGATCCCCGTGATGTTCTACGTCATCGAGCGTTTCGCGATGGAGCCGGCACGCCCTCGTGCCGGTGAGAGCGACGAACCAACCCGAAATCCTACGGCCTGACGGCAGGCCCGTCTCCATTCAGGCCAAAAAATATGGAAATCAAAAGAAGTGGTTCCCAACCATCCGGCAAAGGACCGGCAGATTGGTTTACCGGCACGGTCCGCATCGATCCGTTATTCGAAGCGCCGGAGCCGGCACGTGTTCGCGGCGCGGCTGTGACGTTCGAGCCTGGCGCTCGCACCGCCTGGCATACCCATCCGCTCGGTCAGACTTTGATCGTGACATCCGGCTGCGGTCGGGCGCAGCGCGAAGGCGGTCCGATTGAGGAGATTCATCCTGGCGATGTGGTCTGGATTCCGCCCGGCGAGAAGCATTGGCACGGCGCCGCGCCGACTACAGCGGTCACGCACATCGCCATTCAAGAAGCGCTCGATGGCAAAGCCGTCGACTGGATGGAGAAGGTGAGTGACGAAGACTATCGCGCCTGAAGGCCTTCACGCGCGAAAGCTCCAAGCACCAATCTCCAAGCTCCAAGAAATCCCAAGCACCAAC
>JBEEHI010000344.1:0-2993 GCA_041167305.1 Verrucomicrobiota bacterium | reverse complement strand
GCAGGATTCGAAGTGCAACTCGCGGGCACGGCGATTAATTCCAAAAAGGATTCCTTCTCGTTCAAGCCCGCCAAGATCTCGTTCAAATCGACCGAGCGCGAGATCGATGTCGCCGTCGAACATGCCGGCGGCACCGACCATTTCATCCTCGATCGCGACTTCCCGAATCTCCTGCGCGAATGGAAGGCAGCCGACGGCAGCCACCTGAAAATGAAACGCAGCCTGAAGGTCGCCTACTGGAACTACAACAAACCCGGCGACCGCGAGCGCGCCCTGGCCGATCCAATGTTGCGTCATCCGGATTGATTGCTGCGCGCCGCGCCAACTAGTTTACTTTCACCGATGGCAAAGCGAACCAAAGCCCCCGCCCTGACGTTGCTCGGCAAAAGCGAAACGCGTCTCCCTGCCTCTCCCGCGGAAGCGTGTTTGGAAACATTTCCGAATCCGGCGCGACGAAATTACCGCATTCGTTTCGAGACTGCGGATTTCACTTCGCTTTGTCCGGTCACCGGCCAGATGGATTTCGCGCAGATCACGATCGAATACGTTCCCGCCAAACTTTGCGTGGAGAGCAAGTCGCTGAAGTTCTACCTGGCGTCCTACCGAAACGAGCGCGCGTTTAACGAAGCCGTCACGAACCGGATCCTCGATGATTTCGTTCGCGCTTGTTCCCCGCGCGAAGCCGTTGTGACGGCGGAGTTCTCGGCGCGCGGCGGGATCGCCCTCACGGTGCGCGCCGAACACCCAGGCGACAGCGAGTAGGAGGCGTGATGAAACGCGCCGTTGTGCTGCTCAGCGGCGGACTGGATTCCGCGACTACGCTCGCGATCTGCCGGCACGATGGGTTCGAACCCTGCGCTCTCTCCTTTGACTATGGCCAGCGGCATAAACTGGAACTGAACGCAGCCACACGCGTCGCGGCGGCACTCGGGGCGCGGGAGCATCGCATCGCGAAGATCGACCTGCGCATCTTCGGCGGGTCGGCGTTGACCGATGCCATCGCCGTGCCGAAAAACCGCGAGTCCGACACTGAAATTCCAGTTACCTATGTCCCCGCCAGAAACACGATCTTCCTTTCCTACGCGCTTGCCTGGTGTGAAGTGCTCGGCGCCGCGGACATTTTTATCGGCGCGAATGCGATCGATTACAGCGGCTACCCGGATTGCCGGCCGGAATTCATTTCTGCGTTCGAGCGGATGGCGAACCTGGCCACGAAAGCCGGCGTGGAGGGAACTCGCTTCAAGATTCACGCTCCGCTGATCTCCATGTCGAAGGCGGAAATCATCCGAAAAGGAATGGAACTCGGCGTCGATTTTTCGCTCACCCACAGCTGCTACGATCCCGGAGCTGACGGCGTCGCCTGCGGCGAATGCGACTCGTGCCGTCTCCGGCTGGAAGGATTTCGAGCAGCCGGTTTGGTGGATCCCATTCGTTACGCTGCCAGGTGAAACGGTTCTTTGGTCTTTTCGTTCTCACGTCCGCCGAGCAACGGGTCATTATTTTGTTGGTCCTCCTGCTCGTCGCGGCCGCGTGGTACAAACATCAGCGCGATTTGGATTATGTCTTGAGGCCGCTGCCGCCAGCGACCGCTTCGCCCTCGCCTAACGACTCGTTGTAGCCACGGCCCTGTGGGCCGTTTGCCTTTTCATCCTGTCCCGCCGCGCCAAGAGACGGCCCACAGGGCCGTGGCTACACGAGGACGACAATTTACAGCCCAGGAATATGCCCGTAGCCGATAAAGTTTGGGCTTAACCTTCCCTCATCCGTCTTCGCGGGCTTCGGGATTTTGAAATCGAAGACGCTGACGCCGTAGCGCGATTCGTCTTTGTAAGTCCGCCCGTCGCTCGCGCCCACCATGATGCGATGGTTCGTCCCCTTCTCTCGGCCGAGATAAATCATCGCATGCGTGATCGGCGGATCGCGTTCAATGCTGTAGGTCCCGGTCCAGAAAAGCAGATCCCCCGGCACCAGCTCGTTGAGCTCGAAGGTATCTTCGTGGCGGCTGTTGACGGCCCTGAAAGTTCCAGCCTTTCGCAGCCAGACGTATTGCTGGCTCGAATCGCGCGGCACATCGCGGACGCCGTTTTGACTGAGGACATAGAAGACGAACCCGGAGCAATCCATCCCGCCGCTCGCCGGATCGGCCGAGCCATATTTGTATTCAAGATTGCGTCGCGTCAGGTCGAGCGCCATGTCGGTTACGTTTCGGATGTGTTCGGGATATTTCTCGTAATCGACAATCTCGCTCGCCAGGACCGTGGCGGGCGCGCCTTTTTTCTTTGGCGATGGGGAGGTTGAGGGGCTCGGCTTCGGAGTCTTATCGGATTCAGGCGTCGCGCTCGGGCTGGCCGATGGCGAAGGCGATTCGCCGGGCGACGGAGACGGCGTGGGAGAACTCTTGCGTTTCTTCTTCTTGCTCGAAGCGGTCGGTGAGGATTCCGGTGTCGGGCTCGGTGATGATTTTTTCCTTTTGGCTGAAGCAGAGGCGCTCGGAGACGGCGTCTCCGACGGAGTCGGACTCGCAGCCGCTTTTTTCTTCGGCGACGGCGATTTCTCCGGCGTTGCGCTTGGTTTCGGCGTCGGCGACTTCTCCGCCGTCGATTTCTTCTTCGTGTGTTTGCGGGGCGTCGGTGTCGGTGTGGGCGCGAAGATTTTCTTGAGCTTGGTCCCGAACGTTTCCTCGGCGGGCGCGCGGACGGCGAAGCCGGTCAGCATCGCGCAAACAATTAGCACTATTCGAAGCTCTCGCATTGGGAGCCGGAACGTAGCACAAGCGCGGCAACGAAGAACGGGCGAATGAGCGTGTCATCCCGACCCGCGAAGACGGCGTGGGACCTCTCAGGCGGTCACTCGCTACCGCGAAACGTGCCGCGTATCCGTTGTGGTGCGCCCGGCGCTTGGCGAGAGCCCAATTGGCAACTGCGAGGTCCCTCGCCGTCTGTGCGGCTCGGGATGACACGCACAAACTCGGAACGACATTTATTTTTTCGCCA
>JBEEHI010000343.1:0-4683 GCA_041167305.1 Verrucomicrobiota bacterium | reverse complement strand
TGCATGTGCATGATGATGAAAGCAGCGCCGGTTTCTGCCGCGAGCGTCATCATTTGCGGATCGGCCCGGCCACCGGTTACGTCATTGATGATGGATGCTCCTGCGTGCAAGGCGGCGCGCGCCACGGATGCTTTTGACGTGTCGATCGAGATCAGCGCGGAAACAGTTGCGCGCAGTTGTTCGATTACGGGAATCACCCGCGCAATTTCTTCATCCGGGGAAACTGCTTCCGATCCCGGCCGGGTCGATTCGCCGCCCACGTCGATGGTCTGGGCGCCTTCCGCCGCCATTCGTTTTCCGTGCTCGACAGCTTTCTCCATCGTGAAGAATTCGCCACCGTCCGAGAAAGAATCGGGAGTGACATTGAGCACGCCCATGATCATGGCGCGCCCCGAGAGATCGACTGTGCGGCCGGCAATTTTCCAGAGCGTCCCACCCATTGGGGTGAGACTATCATAGAGAGCAGCGGAACACAGGCATGTTGCCTGGTGCGGCCAGCGATCTGATCCGCTGGCAAAGATTCAGCGGGTTACAAACCCGCTGGCCGCACAGAGTGAAAGTCTGTGTTCCAAAAATTGCGCTCGTGCGACAGCACGTTCGCGCGGAGAGTGCTGGCCTCGTGAAAGCAGAAGGCGCTTCATTGCGCGAACAAATCCTGCGGGTGCTTGGCGCCCCCAAATACCGGCCGCTCGATAAGGACGAGCTGGCCAAAGTCCTCGGACGCAAGAGCGGCGTGCGCATGGGACTGAACGAAGTCCTGCGTCAAATGGAGCAGTCCGGAGAGATCGCGCGCATTCGCAAGAACCGCTACGTGCTGCCGGCGGAGGCGGACCTGGTCACGGGAACGTTGCACGTTCACCAATCCGGCTTCGCTTTTCTTCCACGGGAAAAACCGGGCGAACAGGATCTTTACATCTCGGCCGAGAACACCGGCACGGCGATGCACGGCGACAAGGTCGTAGCGCGGATCACACGCGACGACCGTCACGCGCGAGCGAAGGGCCGAGATCGCGCCGAGGGCCGCATTATCCGCATTCTCGAGCGCGCGCACGATTCGATCGTCGGCACGCTCGAGCAATCGAAGAATTTCTTCTACGTCGTGCCGGACGATCCGCGCATCGTCCATAACGTTTACGTCCAGGTTCCGCCGCAGCCGCCGTTGCCCAAGATACCGCAGCGCGGCGACAAGGTCGTCGTCCGTCTCGAGCCGTGGGAATCCCGCCACGTCAATCCGGAAGGGCAGATCATCGAAGTCCTCGGGGCGAGTTCGGCGCCCGGCGTGGACATGCTTTCGATCATCCGGAAGTATCATCTCCCCACCGAATTTCCGAAGGAGGTCGTCCACGAAGCGCACCAGATCCCGGAGACGGTCGCTGAGGAAATGTTTCAGGGTCGCGAGGATTTGCGGGGCAAATTCATCGTGACGATCGACCCCGATGACGCACGCGATTTCGACGATGCGATCGATGTGGAACGAACCCCAGGCGGCGGCTGGCGGCTCGGCGTGCACATCGCCGACGTCGCGGCCTACGTGAAACCGGGCAGCGCGCTGGACCGCGAAGCCTACCAGCGCGGCAACAGCGTTTATCTTCCCGATCGCGTTATCCCGATGTTGCCGGAGCGCCTGAGCAACGGCGTGTGTAGCCTCAATCCCGACGTCAACCGGCTGACGCACTCTGTCTTCCTCGAATTCGGAAAAGATGGGCGCACGAAAGCCGCGCGATTCGGCCGGACGGTGATCCGCAGCGCAAAACGCCTGACCTATCGCCAGGCGTACGCGATTCTTAAGGCGCCGCCTAACGACCAGTTAGGCGAACGCCTCCACGTCGCCTGGGAATTGGCGTCGCTTCTGCGCAAGAACCGTTTCCGGGACGGCTCGCTCGATCTCGATTTCCCGGAGGTGAAAGTGCGGTTGGATCAGGAAGGGAAGCCAATTCAACTTGAGCGGATCGAGAACGATGAATCCCATCAACTGGTCGAGGAATTCATGCTGGCCGCGAATGAAGCGGTCGCGCAGGAATTGAAGAACAAGATGATCCCGACGGTTTACCGCGTTCACGAAGACCCGGATCCGCAGCGATTGGCCGAATATCGAGAACTGATCCTGAGCTACGGCTACAAGGTCGGCGACGTGACCAACCGAAAGGAGCTGCAGCGGCTGCTCGCCTCTCTCACCGGCAAGCCGGAAGAACAGGCATTGAAGATTGGTCTCCTGAAAAGCCTCAAGCGCGCCCGGTATGCGCCACAGCCGCTCGGCCATTACGGCCTCGCGAAGAATAACTACACCCATTTTACCAGCCCGATCCGGCGCTACGCCGACCTCGTCGTCCATCGCGGGCTGGCGGAGGTCGAGCAATCGCGCCGCTCGCGGACCGACATGGGGCAGATTTCCGCCATCGCCGAACACATCTCCGATACCGAACGCGTCGCGGCCGACGCTGAAATGGACGGAGTGAAGATGAAGAAGCTGGAGTTCTTCCAACGCCAGCTCGACGCGCGCGATCCTCAGGTCTTTCGCGCGACGGTGCTTGAGGTCAAAAACTTTGGGTTGCTCGTGGAGCTGCCGGACGTCCTCCTCACCGGCCTTGTCCACGTTTCGTCGCTCAAAGACGATTTCTATTCCTTTGATCAGGCTCGGCGCCAGTTGCTCGGGCGGCAGTCGCGCCGCCGCTTTGCCGTCGGCGACCAGTTAAAGGTGTTCGTCGCGCGGGTCGACGTCTTTAAGCGCCAGGTGGATTTCGCCATCGCCGACGAACAGCCGGCCAAACCACGGCAGAACGGACGCCAGGATCGGCGCCGTCCGGGGAAGCGACGCTCATAGAGCGCGCAATGTGGGAGGGGCCTCAGTGCTCCGACTTTCTTCAATTTGTCATCCTGAGCCTGTCGAAGGATTTCTAAATCTGACTTTTCGTTAGCGACGGAAACGGAAAGGGTTAGAGATCCTTCGACTTCGCTCAGGATGACACAAAAAGGGGCGCGGCATTAAGTCACCCTCCCCTTAGCCCTTTTCCGGCCTAACGAAATCACGCAGAATTTGCTTCCACTCCGTTAGGCAACCGCCCTAGACTCCACCGTTTTCGATATGGACAGCATCATCGACGCGAAAGAGTTCCAGATCGAGCGCAAGCGTTTTCACGTGGAGTTTCGGGAGAACGATCGCGGAAAATTCCTGCGCATTACCGAGGAAGCACACGGCCGGCGGAACACGATTATCGTGCCGAGCACCGGCGTGGGCGATTTCACGGCCGCGATCGGTGAGGTCCTGCACACGAGCCGTACCGCCGCGATCAGCACCGCCGCGCTCAGCTGATCATCAAAGTCCGCGGCGTGGAGTTCGCGCGCGTTGACACCTTGGGCGACGGATTTAGCTTGGCGTCCGTTCGCGCCGCGTCCGTCGATTTTCTTACTCTGCCATGGCCACGAAAAAAAAGGTTTCACGAAAAATTTCCAAATTAAAGGCGAAAGCCGTCTCCCGAAAACCGAGGCGCGCCCAATACGTTTATAACTTCGGCGACGGCAAGGCCGACGGAGATGGAAGCATGAAGCCGCTCCTCGGCGGAAAGGGCGCGAACCTCGCGGAGATGACCCGCATCGGCCTCCCCGTGCCTCCGGGGTTCACGATCACGACCGAGGTCTGCACTTATTTCTACGCGCATAAGCGCACCTACCCGCCGTCACTCCAGGCCGAGGTCGCGAACGGCGTCGCGAACATGGAGCGGATCATGGGGACGAAGTTCGGCGACACCGAGAACATGCCGCTGCTGGTGGCCGTTCGCTCCGGCGCACGCGATTCGATGCCCGGCATGATGGACACCATCCTGAACCTCGGCCTGAATGACGAGACGGTGAAGGCGCTAGTCCGGGCGACCAAGAACGAGCGGTTCGCATGGGATTGCTACCGCCGTTTCATCCAGATGTATGGCGATGTGGTCATGGGCGTGCAAAAGCGCGAAGGCGAAGACCACGATCCGTTCGAATCGGTCATCGAGCATTTCAAGGACGAGCGCTACGGCCAGCACGACATCGATGACTCGAAGCTCACCGCCGCCGATTACCAGGAGCTGGTCGTCCGTTTCAAAAAACTCGTGAAAGATCGCACCGGCCAGGCATTCCCGAACGATCCGTGGGACCAGCTGAAGGGCTCTGTCGGCGCGGTCTTCGGTTCGTGGATGAACGATCGCGCGGTCGTTTATCGGCGGAAATACAACATCCCCGAGGAATGGGGCACCGCCGTGAACGTCCAGGCGATGGTCTATGGCAATACCGGGGCGAATTCCGGCTCCGGCGTGGCATTCACGCGCAACCCCGCGAACGGCGCGAACGAATTCTACGGCGAGTTCCTGATCAACGCGCAGGGCGAAGATGTCGTGGCCGGCGTGCGAACGCCGCAGCCGGTTATCGAGCTCAAGAAGGTGATGCCGAAGTGCTACGCGGAATTGCTTAAGGTGCGCGCGACGCTCGAAAGACATTTCAAGGACGTGCAGGACGTCGAGTTCACGATCCAGGATGGGAAGCTCTTCATGCTCCAGACGCGGAACGGCAAACGAACCGCCGCCGCGGCGCTCAAGTTCTCGATGGACATGTTCAAGGAGAAGCTCATCGACTGGAACACGGCGGTGATGCGCAATCCAGCCGATCAACTCGACCAGCTTCTCGCGCCGATCTTCGATGTGGCGGAAGTGA
>JBEEHI010000342.1:0-12822 GCA_041167305.1 Verrucomicrobiota bacterium | reverse complement strand
ACAGAGAGGATTGGGCGGATTGACTACGAGCTATGTACGGTTCACGTCGATTCGACCAAGCAGGCGTTCGCCACAGCGTTGGAACAACACCATCAAGCCCATGCAGCGTAAAGACGAGTCATCCCTGACGCAGGAGTCGAGCGCGATTGTGAATTATCGGATCGGGATCATTGAATCCACTATCCAGACGGCGCAAAATATTCCGAGCGATCGAAGGGATGAGCTCCTGGCGATGGTGGCAGGGCTAAAGTCCGAGCTCACACATCTCTCCAAGACTCATCACGAAGAAGCTGCGAGTATCACGCGTTTCGCAGATGCGTCCGCGCACGAGGCGTCCCGATCGCGGAAGAACCCGAAGCTCGCGGACACCGCGTTGAGTGGATTAAGAGTCTCGATCCACGGGCTGGAAGACTCACACCCGAATTTGGTCGCAGCGGTAAACCGCTTCGCGACCGCCTTGTCCAACATGGGACTCTAAGGAGTCCGTCGCCGTCGAACTGTCCCACCCGACGGCCGGGAATGGAGGTGGGCGCGGAATTCGGTCGGGGATAGGCCAAACACGCGCTTAAACACCCGGTTGAATTGGGTCAGCGATTGAAAGCCGACCTCGTAGGCGACTTCGCTGATGCGACGGCTCGGATTCAAGAGCTGGGTCTTCGCGTCTTCCAGGCGAATGCGGGCGACGTAATCAGTGAACCTCAAGCCGGTGGTTTTCTTGAAGATCTTGCAGAAATGAAACACGCTCGCGCCGGAGGCCCGCGCGACGGTGGCGAGCGATAGCGGCTCCATTTTGTGTTGCGCTATATACTCGCGCGCTTTGCGCACCAAAGGCGGCTCGGCATTCTGGTTCTCGAGCACGATCTGATTGATGAGTGCGGAAAGTTGCTCGGCGAAGAAGCTGAGGAGCCGCACGGTCGCATTGTATTTGTCTGGCGGAATGAGCGGATTCTTCTCCCAAGCGCTCCGAAATTTTTCGCCGAAACGAATTCCATGGGTCGCGAGCGTGCGGGAGACTTTCGCCGTATCCGATTTTAGCGGTGTGTGCCGCAAGACCTGGCCGATGCGCAGATATCCAATGACTTTCTCCCCTAGCTTCACCGGCACGGCCGTTTCCGTCAGGCCAAACGGACACGTTACCGTGTGCGGAAGCACGCCGGTATGCCGAATCATCTGATCGTGGGCTTCCAGGCAAACTGCCAGCGTAGCGGGATGCTCGGCAAGGAGAGCACAAAATGGATTTTCCTGCTTTTTGCCGTGATGAGCCAGTTGCCAGTACTCTAAGGGACGCAGGGCCAACGGCAGTCCGGTCGCCTTCGTGAAAACGTTCTCGTAGTCGCGAAACAGGCGGGAGCGGAGCAACATTTCGACGAGTTGCTTGTTCGCCATTGTGCCGTCGCCCGCGGGCTTTGTCTCCGGCATGGCCGCATCTTGTCGCGCCCGCGATTTTGTGTCAACCGCCGGAACGGCGCGATAGGTAACCCACCGGCTCGGAGCTGTCGAGTTCCTGATTCATGAAGGGCAATTGAACGATGGCCGGGGGCAGCGTTGCCTGATGCGAAGCGATCGCGAGCATTTTTTCCCGTGCCGCTTGGAGCCGTTTGATCATCACGGCACTCATCCGCTTGAAGAGCTCATAGCCGAGTGAGTGATCGCGCTCGCAGTATTCGCGGAGGATTGTTCCGTAAAAAAAGATCGCCTCCGTCTGTTCGGAGGCTCGGGCGGAAAAATGCCACACGTACGGCGGAAACATCCAGGACCAGCCGAGGAGACCGCCGGCGCCCACTTCGTCGATGACAACCGGATCGCCCGCTCTCCCGCTCGACTCCAGGATCACCTTGCCGCTTTCAATTAAATAAAACCGGTTGGCGAGCTCGCCTTCGCTGAAAATCGGTTGGCCAGGTTTGAAATGAACAACCATGGCGCAATCCGTGAGCAGGGCTAACTGCGTGCGATTCATTCCCGCAAGGAACGGATGCAACGCTACCCGCGTGGCCATCGGGGTGATTTTCGTCTGAGTTTTCATGAATGTTTTCAGTCGTCTGAGTTGGGGCCGCACCTAACAAAATTCATGCTCTTTCTCCCGCACGACGAGTACCGGGCACGGAGCGGCACGCACGACCCGCTCCGCCGTGCTCCCAATGCAGAAATGTTTCCAGCCCGTGTAGCCGTGGGTCGCGATAACAATCAGGTCAACGTCCATCTCCTTCGCTGCCTCGACGATCTCATGGGAAGGGAGGCCCGCGCGTACCTTCCAGTGGGGTCGTTCGATTTTTTCGTGGCGAACTGAGGCAATGAGCGACCGCAGATGTTTCCCGGCTGCGACGATGTCGCCTTCGACAAAAGCCGTGGCCTCCGGAATCGCCATGTAGCCTGTCATGGACTCAGGCTCCAGCACGTAGAGAAGGGTCAGCTCCCCACCGAACTCTTCTGCGAACCGGACCGCATATTTGAAGGCATTTTTCGAAGGCGGCGAAAAGTCGATCGGCACCAGGATTTTCTTCAGCCGCAAGGTGCGATACTCGGGCTGGTCGAGCACGCTTTGATCGAGAGTTTCTGCTGTCATGCCATGATCCTCCGGCAACCGACGTTGTTCTGCTCCTCGGGGCTTGTGAAAGCCTGTGCGTTTCTTGTCGTCGCCCATCTGATCATTAACGGCACGCCAGATGTGGCGCGGCTTTAGTGGTCATTGTCCGGAGTGTCTCAGACTTGCCGGTTGGCAGATCGAGGTCGCTCCCAAAAGACGACATGATTCGAAATCTGCTCACACAATTTTCGCACAGCGAAAGCCAAACGGCGGTGAGCGACGCGCGGGTGAAAGGCTGAAAGTGCCTGGCGAAGGGAGATTACTATGGAATATCTGGTTGTGCTTATTACGATGCTAATGATCGCGGGTTACGCCTGCATTATCGGGCGTTCGCTGCGTCGCGCTCAATAGAGTAAGGGTGAGGCAAATGTTCACCGTCAAACTTGATCGAGTGCGCAACGCGCTCACGATCTCGTTTGGGGGGCCAGGTGTCGCCGAACGCGAGGATGTTTGCATCCGGACGTGCGAGCGTTGCTGAAGGTGTCAGTTTAAGGACTAAAACTCGCCGAGTTGCCGGAACCAGCGCAAAGCCAATTTTACCTCCGACCTCTTGAGTTGGTGCACGCCGATAAAATGTTCCAGGCGAACGCGCTTGAAACCGGTGTTGCGCATGGTCGCCGCGACCTTGCCTTCCAGCGACGGCGTTGCGATGGCGTCGTCCATGCCGCCGCTGATCCAGATGGGAATGTTCAGGAAATCCACGCCCGGCCGGTAGGTCTTGTACGCCTCGCTCATCTTGTCGTCATTTATTCCGCTGAGGAAGAAACCACAGATATTGACGGCCCGTCCCTTCGCCATCATCGCGCCGAGGAGACAGCTTCGCTTAGCGCCGCCGGACATTCCCACGAATGCGACCGGCCAGTTGCGGCTTTGTGGCCAATCCTTGTGCACCGCATCCAAAGCTGCGCCCAGCATTGCGAGCCGCCAGGGCGTGGAATCATGCTGCGGTTTGATCGTCGCGTCCGACGCGAGAATGACCCAGCCCTCGGCGTCGGCCGGCGGATGATACCATTCCGCGTCCATTGGGCTTGTCCGGTGATAGTCCGTCGTCGAGGTCACGATCATGATCGGCCAGCGCCGGGCCGGATCGAATCTCGGTGGGAAACTCAGGACGGCGCGTCCCGTCGCCGGGCGTGGATTTCCCCCCTGCGCGGCTATGTCCTGAAAATATTTCGAAACCGGGAATTGAATTTCAACCAGCGGTCCCGGCTTCGCCTCTTTGCCGGCGAGTGTAGCGGCACCAGTGTTCGCGATTAGGAAAAAGCAGACAAAGAAGGCCAGTAATCCAGTCCGCCGGAAGTTTTGCACGGAGACAATCAATCGAATTCTAGAGCAGTGCGCAATTGCTCCTTGAAGCTCCAACTGCAATCACGGCTGGAGCTCATCTGCTGGCCGCGGTGTCCGCTCCGGCGTTTCGCCCGACGGCAATTTCCAGGGACGCTGTTCTTTGAAGGGAAGCGTAAGCAGCTTGCCCACGGTCAACTCCTCCTCATCGCGGAACGCCGCCACGCCGATGGTGATCTCTGCCTGCGGAATATCGCGCCGGAGACTGCGATGAATTTTGTCCCACCAGCAAAAGATCGTGCCCCAGTTCGAATCGGTCTCCCGTTCCACGATGGAATGATGGATTCCGTGCATTCGCGGCGTCACGATGACCTGATTCAAAACGCGCTCTAGGCCTAACGACAGCCGCCAGTTCGAATGATGGAAGACACTGGCCGATTCGAACACGATCTCGAAGATCAGATAGACCAGCGGGGGAATCCCGAGCAGCACCACAACCAGCAGCCGGAAGGGAAGGGACAACACGATCTCGCCGAAATGAAACCGTGCGGCAGTGGTTACGTCGAGATCGAGATCGGTGTGGTGGACGTTGTGGAAGCGCCAGAACAGCGGGATCCGGTGCATCGCGTAATGCCACCAGTAATACGCCCAATCCATCAACAGAAACGCCACGATGGCCGAGACGATTCCCGGCAACTTGATCCAGTTCAGCAGGCCAATCCCGTTGCGTTGCGCCCAGAACGTGTGCGCGAACGGTATCGGCACCAGCGCGAGCCGAAGAATCACGAACGCCGGAACCGACATCACGAAATTCCGCACCAGCCGCCGCAGGACGGAAAAGTGCCGGCGCCGTAACGGATACTTCCATTGCAGGAACAGCAGCACCGCGAAAACCGTCCACAAGATCGGACTGCCGACGTAATCCAGCAACGGGATTGGTTTCATCGCGGGGCGTAATTGTAGGGCAAGCGCTCCGCTTGCCGCACCAATAAAACGGCAGGCTGTAGCGGCGGTCTATAATCGCCGGATCGACCTTGCCACCATGAATTCGGTTGGCGAACATGGCGGGGGGTGAGAAACCACGACGGCTTTAGAATCGCGGCGTTGCTCAGCGCACTCGTGTTTTGCGCGCAAGGGTTGCTCGCCGCTCCGATTGCCGCACGTCCATTCCTTCTCGCAAAAAGTTCCAACTCCGTTTGGCCCTGGATGATTGTCGCGCTCGCCTTCTGCGGGATTCTTTCCCGGATCTCCAATTTCTGTGAGCGCGAGCGAACAGAGAAAATCGAGGAGCTGGCACGCTCGCGCGGTTTCATATTTCGCCACGTGCCGACGGCGGCGGACAACGATTTGCCTGTCGGTTGCTATCTCGCGGAGACCGGCCGCGATCCGGCCATTTCAAATGTGCTGGAAGTTTCACACATCGACGAACTCAATTTCGTTCTCTTCGAATACGAATTCACCGTCGGTTACGGCAAATCGCAGCACACCATTCATCAGACGATCGGCCGGCTGCGAGCGCCTTTGCTCAAGCTGCCGTCGTTCCTTCTCTTTCCCGAAACGCTCTTTTCCAAGATCGGAGTCATGTTCGGGCGAACGGACGTGAACTTCGCCGACTCGCCGGATTTCAGCGACCAGTACATCCTGCGCGGGCAGGACGAGCCTGCGCTCCGGGCGATTTTCAGCCCGGCCCTGCGAAATGCCCTGGCACCGCTCGATCATCTCACCATTGAAGGGGCGGACGAGGTCTTGTTTATTTTCCGCATGGGCCGCCGGGTGAAACCGGAGGATCTGGTCGCGCGGATCGAGGAAGACAAAAAGATCCTGGCGCTGTTCTTTGAAGCCCAGCAGCAGTCGGCCGCGTGATGCCTCCGCGAAAAGACTTGCTCTCTGCCACCAGGTTCCGGCTCAATGCAATCCGTGGTCTTAAGCGGAAATGAAGAAACCGCCCTGCGTTTGGGCGCCGCGCTGATAGTCGGCGCGCTCTTCGGCTTGAACCGCGAGCTGCATGGAAAACCAGCGGGACTTCGAACTCACGCGCTAGTCACTCTCGGCGCTGCCACCGCTACCGCTCTGGTCGTTCGAATGGCCGACGGCCATTTCGTCACGGACGCGAACGCGATCAGCCGCGTGGTGCAGGGCATCCTCACTGGCGTCGGGTTCCTCGGCGCCGGCGTGATCCTGCGTGATCCCGCCGGCCACGTTACCGGGCTCACCACCGCCGCCACCGTTTGGATCTGCGCCGTGCTCGGGATCGTCTGTGGCTTGGGCTACTGGGTTATCCTGGGAATCGCTGTGGGTCTCACCACAATCACCCTGTTGCTGGGGCGCCCGCTGGAACGCCTGGCCGAAAAACTGTTCCACCGGCACTCCTCCAGCCCGCCCGATCACAGCGTCTGACTAAGGGTTGTGGGGCAAGGACTCCTCGGCACGCCGCCTCGGCGAAGGCGGCCGCTTTCCTGGAGGAAAACCGGGGCAAGCGACGCGGTCACCCTACAACCGCAAGTGCGACGCTTTCCAGCCGCGTTCGGATAGCAACATTCTTGTCCGCTGGTGTGCAGTGCGGCCCAGGCAAACGCGCCAGACCCATATCAGGAGGAGCAATTGCAAGGGGAGTCGTGCCCAAAGCATCCACCCCGGCAGATCATGCCCGCCGATGACCATCCCGATGGAAATCGCGTAAATGTTTGCTGGAAAAACGGCGACCAGCAGGGCGATCAACCACCAGCCGGCAGCGCGTCGGGTGGAGCGAAAGAGAATACCGAGGCCTCCCAGGATTTCGGCGATGCCGCTCAACGCGACGATCTCGGCCGGCCACGGAATGTAAGGCGGCATGATCGCGAGGTAGGGCGCTGGCGCGATGAAATGAGCGATGCCCGCGACGATGAAGAAAAGTGCGAGCGCCAGGCGCGATAGAGAAGACATCCTGGAGCTTACTCGGCGCGAGTTCCGGGGGAAGCGAAGACGACCGGCAGGTCGAAATAAAAATTGCTACCGGCGCCTACGGTACTCGTGACGCCGATGGTTCCACCATGGGCGGTTACGATCGCCTTGACGATGGCCAGGCCGAGGCCCGCGCCGCGGCGATCGGCGGAATCCGCCTGCCAGAAACGATCAAAAATCCGTTCCAGGTCGTCCGCCGAAATGCCGGGCCCCGAATCGATCACGGAAAAGCGCACCGTCCCATCGGCGCGCGCCGCAATCACGCGCACTTCGGCTTTGGCGCCGCTGAATTTTACCGCGTTGACGATGAGGTTCGAAAAGGCGCGCAGGATGCGCTCGTAATCGGCCAGCACGGGCGGCAGGCCAGGCTCGACCTCAGCAATTAGCTGAATCTGGTGGCGCAACGCGACTGGCCCCGACATTTGGATCGCGTCATCCACCAGGGTCTGCGCGCTCATCGGCTTCGGATGAACCGAGATTCCGCCCGCTTCGATCTTGGCCACTTCAAGCAGGTCATCAATGAGCAGGCCCATGAGATCCACTGCGCCCTGCACGCGCCCGAGCAGGGTCGCGTTCTCTTCCGCCGCCGGCGCCTCGGCTACCAGCTGCGCACCCATCTTGATGAAGTTCAGCGGCGTTCGGAGATCGTGCGCCACCACGGCCAGCACTTCCTCGCGGGAACGGACCGCGTCCTGCGCCGCGCGCACCGCCGAGCGCAATTTGATTTCGCGCATGGCGGACGCCGCCAGCTCCGTCAGGATCTCAATATCGAGCGCCGACCAGGCGCGGGGCGCGAAATCAATCGCGCAAAAACTGCCGATCGCCTGCCCGTCGTCAGTGATAAGGGGAATGCCGGCGTAAGCACGCACCCCGAGCGATTGCACCGTCGGGATTTCACGAAAGACCGGGTCCGTCATCGTGTCGTTAATGACCAGTGGCCCGGAGGAGACAATGGCGTGATGACAAAAGGTGCCGCCTTCGAGCTGCCGGGTGGTGGCCAGCGGCTCGCCAAAGCCGAAACAGCTCTTGTAGAAATCGCGACTCTGATCGACGAGCGAGATAAAGGTCGAAGGCACCCCGATCAATTTCGCCGCCAGCCTCGTCAGCCGGTCGAAACTTTCTTCCGGCGGCGTATCGAGCAAGCCGGTTTGCAAAACCGCCTCCAGCCGCTGCCGGTCAGCGACGGCGGCTCGCGGGTCGACTGTTGGCAACGGCTGCATCACTGGCTTCGGCGCGGAGATTGGAATCGTTGGAAGCTGAATTGCCAAGCGGTCTTTCCTAACGCTTCATCTCTCCTCTGTCATGTGATACATTTGTGCCACTGGTATGACTGCGGAATCCCTCATCAGTTGTGATCCCCACATTCTTAAGGGAACGCCCGTTTTCGGCACCCGCGTTCCGGTTAGTACGCTTTTCGACTATTTATCCGACGGTCTTTCCCTGGAATATTTTTTGGAAACCTTTCCCTCCGTGAACCGAGAACAGGCGACCAACGTTCTCCGCCTCAGTCAGGAGCGGATCGAACACGAAGTCGTCGCGTCCTGAGCTCGTCACTTGTCACAGGTCACGTGTCACTTTTCTTGCCAATGGAGCAAATCGGTCAGTGCGACGGTGGGAGGATGACGCTCGGAATTGAATTCGTAGGGCAAGCGCAACGCGTGCGGGAACCGAGGATGACGCAAGGTGCGATCGGAAAGTAAGAAGGAATAATTAAGAATTAGAAACGCCAGAAGAAGAGTTCAGGGTTTGTTCTTCTTTGGTTTTGGAGTTGGGGAACGCTCAGGTTCGGGGCGCGGTATGATTCGCGAGTAGTGACGGGGATGTTGCAAGCGGTTGGACAGTTCCGCTTGGTTTTCCTGCCACCGGAAAGGAGGGTCACCTTTGATCGGTCCCCAGACCAAACGTCCGCTGTGCCGCCAGTTATCCAGGACAATGCCCTGGTCGAACGGCTGCCCCCGGGCGGTGACGGCGATGACGTTGTGCTCGTCGAATTCTCCCGGGGCACATTCGGCCCAATGTAACTCGAGCGTTCGCAGCTTCAGCGCATCCAACCGAAGCAGGAGCTCGTTAGCATATTGATAACAGTGCCCGGCTTTTCTTGCTCCGATGTGGATGAGAAAACTCTGCACTGTCGCCGGCCGCACCATCCGCCACTCGACGGCAAGCTGCCGGCCCGTGGTGTAGGCGGTGAAGGCGACGCGCCGGGCTTCGTCAGGACTAACACTGGGGGAGAGTTGAACAAGGCCTGCCGTCAAAGCCGGGTCGTGCTCGGACGTAGCGGGGACCACGTCACCCCGCCAAAAACTTGCGTTAGTTGAAGGGGCGCAGACGGCGAGCGCCATCGCGGTGGCGCTGGCGACTATGGCACCGTTGGAGCGAAGACGCGTAAACATCCGACGTATTTGGTTAGCACTTATGGCAGCAGAGTCACGTTTGTGGTGCTGTGAGCTTCTTCGGCGTGGCCGAGGCCGGCGCCGGAGGTGTCGTGAGTGGCATGGGTAACGACGAGCCGGTCGCCGGCGCGTTGGTAGGTGCGCGTGTCGTGTTCGTGAATGCGGAAGCCAATGAGGAATCTGCTGAACTTCGCCTGGACATCGCGCTCCATCGCCAGCGGCACGCCGTCGCCATCGAGCCAGAGTTTCAGGTACGTCTCGGAACTTTTCAGCGCCTTGCGCTCTTCTTCGTCGAGACCGAGCTGGATGCGAAAGACGAGGACCCGTGCTGGTTTGCCCTGGTAATTTTCGCGTTTGTCTTCGCGCAGTTCGGATTTCTCCAGAGCGCGACGAAGCCCATCGGCGGCGTCGAGGAGATTGAGCGCTTGCGCCGGCTCGAGCGCCTTGAGGGTGGCGAGATCGGATCGCGGCGTGTCCGGGTTCGCCGCTTCGTTCCAAGCCGCTTTGCGTGATTGCCGGATTTGGTCGGCGGACCAGCTCAGTTTCAAACCGTCAGGACCGTTCTCCACGATGACGGTGCTGACGCTCTCCGATTGTTTTTGTTTACCGCTTTCGCCGCCGGAACGGCGGGTCTTGATTTCCACCCGCGCGCGGAGCGGCTGGTCGCTCTGGAGTTTTTGCAAGGCAGCGCGCACGTCCGTGAGGCCGTCAGCGAAGAGGAGGGTGGGCGCGAGGAGGAGCGGAAGAAGAACGAATTTCACGGAGCGTCTGACAACGCATCCGTGGAAAGGTTCAAGGCGGAGCGCGATGGCCAACCCGGGGTGCCATTTAGAATTTGGTCATTGGAGTTTCTCGGGAACTTGGATGCTCAGTGCAAACCGAGAGCCGCGAGGAGGCAGGGCCATCAAAAAATGATGCAACGCGCGACGAGTTTCCCCGTTCAATCCTACGAAGCGGGCGGCGATCAGCGACGAGTCGCGGTCGACGCAGCGAAAAGAGAACTGGGAAAAATGGCACGGAAAGAAAAAAAAGCGGCGAGGCGCCGGATGCGTCGCCGGGACAATGGGATGGCGGCGACGGCGGGGATTTCCTCCGCTCCGCAAGTCGAACCGATCACCCGGACTCTCGCGTTATTGGCGGCCGCGTTGCGCGTGTGGGAAGCCAGGAACGGGCACCTGCAAACCCGAAGCGTTTGGCGGCGAAGAGTGAACGGCGAAGCAACGCACGGTTGAATCCCCGGGCGGATCACGCCTTGGTCGCCGACGAATTTTCTTGGAGGGAGTCTTTGCGCGCGGCAGGATGCCATAGCGGCCCCGCAACATCCTAACCAAGTAGAATGACTGACCTTCGTTTTGCGAGGCGGCAGTGGCGGGAATCGGCCTTCGCGCTCCGGAGCGCCGCTCCCCGAAAACACCACAGACAAGTCGTCGAAGCGACGGCGTTTTTATTCTGAATCCAGCGTCGTTAGTTGGCGCATCCTAACCATGCGGCATTTCGTCGACACAACCCTTCACTCCATATGATGACTGACCTTCGTTTCGCGCTGCGGCAATTGCGGAAGTCGCCGGGGTTCACGCTCCTGGCGGTAATCACGCTCACGCTCGGGATCGGGTTGAACACGGCGATCTTTTCGCTGATCAACGATCTATTCCTCAAAGGCCTGCCGTTCCAGGAACCGGCGCGCGTGCTCCAGGTGTTCTCGCATTTCAAGGAGCAGACGGTCGATTTCCCGCTATCCGCGCCGCGGTTCATCCATTTCAAGGATGGGCAACAGGTCTTCAATGGATTCGCGGCAGAAAACGGATTGGGCGCGACGGTGACCGGGCTGGGCGATCCTTTCCAGGTGCCGCTTTTCAAGACGACCGCGAATTACTTCGACGTGCTCGGTCTGCGTCCGAGCCAGGGCCGCACTTTTCGGCCAGAGGAAGAGGAAGGCGCCGACGTGGCAGTGGTCACGGAACGCTTTTGGAAGGCGCGGCTGGGCAGTGACCCGAACGTGATCGGACGCGCGCTGACGCTGGATGGTGTGGCGCACACCATCGTGGGCGTGATCCCGACTCTGCCGATTTCGTGGAGCGGTCCGAACGCGGATATCTGGACGACGAAGCCGTTTATCATTCCGGGTTTCTCGCATGAACGCATGATGCGTGGCACGGCCTTCCTTCGCGCGGTGGGCCGATTGAAACCGAATCTCACGGTGGAACAGGCCCGGGCCGCTCTCCAAGTGCTGGGTGACAGCTATCGGACTCAGTATCCGGAAAAGATCGACGCGAAATCCGGCACGGTGGCAAAGACGCTGCCCGAAGCGGTGACGGAGAATCTGCGGCCGGGTTTCGCCACGCTGCTGGCGGCGGTGACGTTCGTCCTGCTCATCGCGTGCAGTAACGTCGCGAACCTACTGCTCGTTAGGTTTAGTGGCCGGCGCCGCGAGATTTCGCTGCGCATGGCATTGGGGGCATCGCGCGGAAGTGTGCTGCGGCTTTTCGTGTTCGAAAGCGTGCTGGTGAGTTTTCTCGCAGGTATTCTCGGAGCGGTCCTCGCCTGGCAACTGGTTCCGCTGGTCCCGAAACTCGCGGCCAACTTTCTTCCCATTGAAACCGGAGCGGCGACGGCGCTTTCCTTTCCGGTCCTCGCCTTCACTCTCGCGCTCTCGCTTCTGACCGGCCTGGTCATGGGGCTGTATCCCGCGTGGCAAAGCTCGCGCGCGGACATGGTGGATGCGCTGAAGGAAGCTGGACGCGGAACCGCCGGCAGTGTGCGCCAACAGCGTTTCCGGAAAGTGCTGGTCGGCGCGCAAGTGGCGCTCTCGGTTACCCTGCTCGCAGGGGCATCGCTCCTCATCGCGAGCTTCACACGCCTGAGCAATCAGAATCCCGGGTTCAAACCCGAAAATCTTTGGATCGGCCTGACGGTGATGCCGCAGGCGCAATATCCGGACGTCGCTTCGCGCAATCGCTTTGCCGACCAGATGACGAAAGCGTTGCGCGCCACACCCGGTCTGCAGGAAGCGTCGGTGAGCGGTGGTTTCCCGCTCTTCAATGGCGGCGGCGCGACGCTTTATACGCGCGCCGAAGGGAACGTTCCTCCAGTCGCGGAACGCCAGGGCGCGCCCTCGAACGACATCACTCCCGGCTGGCTTCGCACTCTCGGGATTCCACTCCTCGCTGGCCGCGATTTCAACGAACAGGACATCGCGGACCATCCGAACGTCATCCTGATTAGCGCTTCCGGCGCGAAGACGGTTTTCGGCAAGGAAAATCCGGTCGGCAAAACGTTGCTCATCACGAGCGGCAGCGTGCCCGTGGAGATCGTCGGCGTCGTCGGCGACGTGCGCTCAGTCCGGCTCGACCAGCAAAACGACATGGAATTCTATCGGCCGTTTGCGCAGGAGAATTTTCCGTTTCTCACCATCACGGTGCGCAGCCCTTTGCCGCCGGACAGTGTGACAAAAACCGTGCAGGCGGTTTTGAAGACGATCGATCCTGGGCTCGCGCTGATTCAGCCGCAACCGGTCACCGAGATCATGGCGCAGGCGCTCGGGCAGGCGAAATTGATGATGACGCTGCTGGGCGTTTTCGCCGGCGTCGCGCTTGTGCTGGCGACGGTGGGCATCTACGGCGC
>JBEEHI010000341.1:0-11662 GCA_041167305.1 Verrucomicrobiota bacterium | reverse complement strand
ATCGTGGAAGTGATCGGGACTTATTTTCCGCTCAAGCGCGCGGGCACGACGTTCAAGGCGCTCTGCCCGTTTCACCAGGAGAAGACGCCGTCGTTCACGGTGAGTCCGTCGCGGCAGACGTTTCATTGTTTTGGCTGCGGCGCGGGCGGCAGCGTTTTCCGGTTCGTGATGGATTATGAGCATCTCGATTTCCCGGCGGCGGTGAAGAAGCTCGCGACGCGCGTGGGAATTCCGGTGATCGAAGAGCGCGGTTCGAGCACGGGGCAAGACGACCGACAACACGAGACTCGCCGCACCCTGCTCCAGTTGCACGCGGAGGCGGCCGAGTGGTTTCACGAAAACCTGGTGAAGTCGAAGGTGGGCGCGCCGGCGCGCGAGTATTTGAAAGGGCGTGGAATCGATCGTCGGATCGCGAAGGACTGGCAGATCGGTTTCGCGCCGGAGAGCTGGGACGCTTTTCTCAGTTGGGCGCTCGAGCGCGGCTATCAGCAGCGGTTGTTGCTCGAGAGCGGCCTCGTCACGCGGCGGGATGAAAGCGCGGGCGAGGACAAAGGTTACGATCGGTTCCGGAACCGAATCATGTTCCCGATCCACAACGACGTGGGCGAAGTGATCGCGTTCAGCGGGCGCATTCTGGACAGCAAAGCCGAGGCCGCGAAATACGTGAACTCGCCGGAGACACCATTGTTTCGAAAAGGGCGCGTGCTTTTCGGCCTGCACAAAACGAAGCGTGGACTGATTGAGGCGGATTGCGCGATTGTTTGTGAAGGGCAGCTCGACTTGATCACGTTGTTCGAGGCCGGGATCACGAATGTCGTCGCGCCGCAGGGCACCGCGTTCACGGAAAACCAAGCGCGAATCCTGAAGCGGTTCGTCGGCGAAGTAGTTCTCTGTTTCGACGCGGACGCGGCCGGGCAAAAGGCAGCGGAGCGTTCGCTCGATGCGTTGCTCCAGAACAATCTCGTGGTGCGCGTCGCCGAGATGCCGGCCGGCGAAGATCCCGATTCGATGGTGCGCACGAAGGGCCGGGAGGAATTTGAAAAACGGGTCGCGGCGGCGCGAGACTTTTTCGATTGGTGGATCGAACGCGAAACAAGCGCGGCGGATTTGGATTCTCTCGGTGCCAAAATGCAGGTCGCGCGGAAGCTGGCCGAGACGATCGGGCGCGTTCAGGACCCGGTGATGCGCGGGGAAGTGGCGAACCGCGCCAGCGCGCGGATCGGCGTGCCGCGAACGGATTTTGAGCGGCTGCTCAGCAAACCAGGCCGCGAACGGTTCTCGACAGATGACGGCGAAGCGCGTCCGGAAATAGTGCCGCCGCCTCGACACGATATCGCGATGCTCTGCGTGCTGGCGTTGCGCCACGAAGAAGCGCGACAGTTTCTTCTCGCCCAGGATTGGCGCGAGATGCTTTCCCTCACGCCGGATGCGCAAATCCTCGGCCGCATTTTGGAAAGCGACCTGCGCCCGGATGATCCGGCCTCGCTGAATGCCTTCATGTCCGGCCTGAGCCCGGGCGAAGAGGCACTCGTCTCTTCCTGGCTGCTCCAGAAAATGCCGCCGAACGCCCTCGAGGTCGCCCAAGGCTGGTGGAACGGGCTGCGCCAGGCCGCGTTGCGCCGCCAACTTCAGATCGCCGAAGGCCGGATGAAGCTCCCGCGCCTGACCACGGGCGAAGCGGTCAATTTGCAGAAACAAATTCTTGACCTCACGGAGCAACTCCGCGACGTTTCCGCGTTTTCGTCTGCCCGCGTGCTCGACAACTGAAAACTGTCGCTGAGGGGGCAGTAGGTCGAGCGAAAGCCGGCTCGAAAACAGTAATACCTCTAAAGCACACAACCTTTGGCAACTCATTCGAGAAAACAGGCGCGACGCGGGGCTAAAAAGCCCGCCAAAGCCAAACGGCCTAAGGCGCAAAAGCCAAAGGCGAAACGCGAGAAGTCTTCGCCCAAAACGCCGAAACGAACGGCTGCGCGCAAGAGTTTTGGCTCGAAGAAGAAGTCGTCGCGACAGACTCCGCCGGCGAAGACCTTGAACGGCGCCGAAGATTCCGACGCGGAAGATATTATTTTGCCGCCGACTGCAGCCGGCGATGTGCAGACGCGCATCCGCGAGCTGATCAAGCTGGCGAAGGAACAGGGCTACCTCACCTTCGATGATCTCAACGAGGCGCTGCCGCCGGATATCAGCGATGCGGATGAGCTCGACGCCATCCTCACGCGGTTGCGCCGGATGGAGATCGACATCATCGAAGCCTCCGAGGTCGATCGCTACAAGGACGTCAAGAAGGAAGCCGACGACGAAGAGGAGGAAAAACCGGAGCCGAAGCTCGATATCCTCGACGATCCGGTGCGGATGTACCTCAAGCAAATGGGCCAGGTGCCCTTGTTGACGCGCGAACAGGAAGTCGAAATTTCGAAGCGCATCGAAGAAGCCGAAATCATGGTGCAGCGGCTGATCAATCGCTTCGGATTCATCTCCCAGGCGCACCTCGATCTCGCCCAGAAACTCACCGAAGGCGGGGAACGATTCGATCGCGTGATTCTCGACAAGAAGATCGAGAGCCGCGAGCGCTACATGAAGTTGCTGCCGCGGCTCTGCAAGCAGGTGGAGAAACTGAGCGCTTCAATTCGCCAGCAGTACGGGCACATTTTGCACGGCCCCGCCCGGCGCGATCCGCGCAAGGCGAAGACATTCCAGAAGGCGGTCACGGCATTGCAAAAGCTCTACCCGAAATTCTATTTCAAACAGAAGGTGACCGAGGAATTCGTCAATCTCGCGGACGAGCGGTTCCAGGCACTGACTCATTTGCAGGGCGAGATCAGCAAACATCCGCGCGATAACGGCGCTCGGTCGCCGCTGGGGATCAAGACGCGGGATCTGGAAAACTCGCTCTGGCTTTCGCTCGAGGAATACACCGAGCAATATCGTGCCTTGAAGAGTTGGCTGCACAAAGCGCTCCGCGCCAAGACGGAGATGGTGGAGGCCAACCTGCGCCTCGTCATTTCCATCGCGAAGAAATACACGAACCGCGGCCTGTCGTTCCTCGACCTGATCCAGGAAGGGAACATGGGCCTGATGAAGGCCGTGGAGAAATTCGAATACCGGCGCGGGTATAAATTTTCGACCTACGCGACGTGGTGGATCCGGCAGGCCATCACGCGCTCGATCGCCGACCAGGCCCGGACGATTCGCATCCCGGTGCACATGATCGAGACGATCAACAAGTTGATGCGCGTGCAGAAGCAGCTCGTCCAGGAATACGGGCGCGAGCCGACTCCGGAGGAAGTGGCGGAGGAAATTTTGCTGCCGGTCGATCGGGTGCGGGCGGTGTTGAAGATGGCGCAGCAGCCGATCTCCTTGCAATCGCCGGTCGGCGAAAGCGAGGAGACGAACTTCGGCGATTTCATCGAAGACAAGGGCGCCGAAAATCCCAGCGACATGACGGCGATCGTGCTCCTGAAGGAGAAGATCAAGGATGTCCTGGAGACCTTGACGGATCGCGAGCGGCAGGTGCTCGAGCAGCGTTTTGGTTTGGTGGATGGCTACAGCCGGACGTTGGAAGAAGTCGGCCGGCAGTTTCGCGTGACCCGCGAGCGCATTCGGCAGATCGAGGCGAAGGCGCTCCGCAAGATGCGGCATCCGACGCGGATCCGGCAGTTGGAAGGTTTCCTCGAAGCTGCGGAAACATAAGCTTGCCTTTCCCCCCTTCGGACCTGCAACTTTCTCCGTAGAACGGAGTTCAATTACCGCTATGAGACGCGAAGAAGATAAGAGACTTTGGGACCTGCTCGGTCATTCGGCTGAGCCGAAGGTCTCGCCCTTCTTTGCCCGGAACGTCGTCCGGAAAATTCGCGAAGCACGAGGTGAGACACCCGCGCGCCCCTGGTGGCATCTGCGCTGGGCGGTGCCGGCGGCCGGCGTTGCCGTGGCCATTATCGCCGCGTTTTCCCTTCGCGTTCAGATGCCGAAGCAAAGTCATTCCGATCCCGGCGGAGACTCTGTGGCAATGTCCGAAGCTCAAGACGGCGACTTGATCACGGACCTCGACGATCTGTTCGCCTCCGACGACAGCAATTCACTGGACGACAGCGTCCTTCTGTAAATCGGCAAGAAAAAGAGCTGGCCAGGGATCACCCGGCCAGCCCAACAAAAACCCGCGTTTCGCGGTTAGCTTAGTAGTTGCGGCGATAATAAGCGCGCTGATATCGATTGTTGACGCGGCGCACGTAGTGCCGGCGGTGGCGAGGCCCCACATAGATGACCTCGCGCGGATATCCGTAATAGTCGTACGGATAAGCACGGGAATAACCGTAGCCGTAGCCATACGGATAACCGTATCCGTAGTTGCTGTATCCAAACGGGAAGCCGATGCCGATTCCCACCGAGACTCGGGCCTCACTCCGCGGCACCGCCGCGAATCCAAAAGCGCCGACTGCGAGCGCGATCAAAAGATATTTTTTCCAGTTCATAATGTTTCCTCCGTTAACGTTACTGCCAATTTAACACGAATTTAGACGCACGGTTCTCGAAGATTATTCGGCTTTATCTCGATAAAGTGGATAACCGGTCACGCACAGGTCCGCGCCAATTTTCTCATAGCGAACGCGATCCAGGCGCGGCGCAGCCGAGGTTGACCCCGCGCCGTTTCCTGCGAAGGCGATCGAGGGTCCGCCGGCGAAAGTCGGGGCAATATAAATCTGGACCTTGTCGATCAGACCGCGATCCAAAGCCTGACCGAGAACTTCGCCGCCTCCTTCGATCAAAACACTGGTGATTTCTTTTGTGGCCAGCTCGCGCAGGAGAACATCGAGCTGGATTTGGCGGTAAACGAGGGTGCGCGCCGCGAAACGGTCGGTAAAGATGCGCGCGCGGCCGGGCAGTTTTCCCGAGCGGGAAAGGACGATGCGCCACGGCTGTTTCGCCTCCGGCTGGCCGCGCACGGTCAGTCGCGGATCGTCCGCCCGAATCGTTTCGGCGCCGACCAGAATGGCGTCGACTCGGGCGCGCAGGCGGTGTACATCCCGGCGTGATGCGGCGGAAGTGAGCCATTGGCTTTCCGTTGGGGGAGCGGTCAGTCGACCATCGAGGCTCATACCGCACTTCGCGATGACAAACGGGATCCCGGTCTGGATCCATTTGTTGTAAATCTCGTTCAGCTCAGAACATTCCTCCGCCAAAACGCCCACCTGGACATCAATCCCCGCGTTCTTGAGGCGATCGATTCCGCGACCCGCGTGCTTCGGATTTGGATCGAGTGCGCCCACGACCACTTTCTTCACCCCGGCTTCGATGATCGCGGTCGTGCAGGGGCCGGTTTTTCCAGTCGTCGAGCACGGTTCGAGCGTCACATATAAAGTGGCGCTCTTCGGCACCGTCCGACCGAACCGGGCCAGACATTCGACTTCGGCATGCGGCGCACCGGCGCGGCGATGATGGCCGCGGGCCACAACTTTGCCGGCGATCACGAGCACAGCTCCCACGGCCGGGTTTGGACTCGTTAGGCCAAGACCGCGTCGCGCTTCAACAAGAGCCGCTCGCATGAATCGCTGGTCCAGATTTGAGCTCGCCATCCCTCGCAGAGATATCGCCGCCCGGTCTCGAACGCAATCGCCGGGGACCGTCATTCCGAGCCGTTTGGCCAGTCTTTAGAGCCTGGGAATCGAATTGTTGGCTTTTCTACTTGGCGAAGTCCGCGACCGCACGTACTTAGAGAACCCCTCCCTATGGCTACAAAAACTGAAGAGAAAACTGCCGAAGACAAAGTCATCACGGCTCGCAACAAGAACCTCGATCTCGCCCTCCAGCAGATTGCGAAGGACTACGGCGACGGCGCCATCATGCGGCTTGGCGACGCGACGATTGTCGACATCGACGTCATCCCTACTGGAAATATTTTGATCGACCGCGCCCTTGGCGTCGGTGGCTTTCCGCGGGGCCGCGTGGTCGAGGTTTACGGACCGGAATCCTCCGGCAAAACCACGCTCACGCTTACCGTTATCGCCCAGGCCCAGAAACGCGGCGGCCTGGCGGCGTTCATCGATGTCGAGCATGCCCTCGACCCGCAATACGCGCGCCGTCTCGGGGTTAACATGGACGACTTGCTCGTGTCGCAGCCGAGCTCCGGCGAAGAAGCGCTTCGGATCGTCGAGACGCTCGTGCGTTCAAACGCGCTCGACGTCATCGTCCTGGATTCGGTCGCGGCCCTGGTCACGAAACAGGAACTCGAAGGCGAGATCGGCGATTCCACCGTCGGCGCTCAGGCGCGCTTGATGAGTGCCGCGATGCGCAAATTGACCTCGCTGATTTCGAAGGCGCGGACGTGCTGCGTTTTTACCAATCAGATCCGCGAAAAGATCGGCGTCATGTTCGGCAATCCGGAGACGACGCCCGGCGGCAAGGCATTGAAATTCTACGCCAGCGTGCGCATCGATATCCGCCGCATCGGCGCGATCAAGCAGACCGATGGCGTCGTCACCGGCAACCGCACTCGCGTCAAAGTGGTGAAGAACAAAGTAGCGCCCCCGTTCACCGAGGCCGAGTTCGACATTATGTATAACGAGGGGATTTCTTCGACCGGTGCGCTCCTCGACCTCGCGCTCGAAAAGCAAATCATCGAGAAACGCGGTTCCTGGCTCAGCTACAAAGGCACCCAACTCGCGCAGGGCCGCGACGCCGGCAAGGACGCCTTGAAGAACGATCCCGCGCTTTACGAAGAGATCGAGACGGCGGTGAAGGCGAAGCTCGACGAAGAGAAGAAATAGTGCCCGTCTGTAGCGGCGGTCTATGACCGCCAGTGAGTCGGAGGCCTGCGCGTCGGCGGTCATAGACCGCCGCTCCAGAGCACGCTAACATCATCCCGCATGACCGCCGCCGAGATCCGCCAATCCTTTCTCGATTTCTTTCGGGAGAAAGAGCACAGCATCGTGCCGTCGGCGTCGCTGTTGCCGGATTCGCCGAACCTGCTTTTCACGAATGCTGGGATGAATCAATTCGTCCCGATCTTTCTCGGGCAACAGAAACCGAGTTGGAACCCGCCACGCGTGGCCGACACCCAGAAGTGCATCCGGGCGGGCGGAAAACATAACGATCTGGATGACGTGGGGCTCGATACGTATCACCACACGTTCTTCGAAATGCTCGGCAACTGGAGCTTTGGCGATTACTTCAAGAAGGAAGCGATCGAGTGGGCCTGGGAACTGGTGGTGGAGCGCTGGAAGCTGCCGGCCTCGCGGCTTTACGCGACCGTTTACAGACCGGGCCCCGGCGAGCCGAGCGAGTTCGACCAGGAAGCGCACGATCATTGGGCGCGGCTGTTCGAGAAAGCCGGACTCGATCCGGCCGTGCACGTCGTCGATGGGAACAAGAAGGATAACTTTTGGATGATGGGCGACACCGGCCCGTGCGGTCCGTGCTCGGAATTGCACGTCGATCTCACGCCGGCTGGCGATACCAAAGGCTCACTGGTGAATGCCGGCGACGCCCGCTGCATCGAGATTTGGAATCTCGTTTTCATCCAGTTCAACGCGAACGCGGACGGAACCTTCTCGCCGTTACCGCAACGGCACGTCGATACCGGCATGGGCCTGGAGCGCATCACCGCGATGATCCAGGGCACAAAAGATTTCGCCGATTTCACCGGCCTCGTCTCAAACTACGAGACCGATGTCTTCCGCCCCATCTTCGACGAATTGGAAAAACGGAGCGGCAAAAAATACCGCTCCACGCTTCCCATTGTAGGGCGTCTCGGTGAGACGCCGGCGGCTGACACAGCCGCCCTACAAGAAGATGGCGAGCAAGAGAAGATCGACATCGCCTTCCGTGTCATCGCCGATCACATCCGCACGTTGAGCTTCGCGATTGCCGATGGAATCCAGCCGAGCAACGAAGGACGCGGCTACGTCCTTCGCCGCATTCTGCGACGCGCCGTTCGTTACGGTCGCACCCTCGGATTTCACGAGCCGTTTTTCTATGGCTTGGTCGATGTCCTCGCGCAGACGATGGGCGACGTATTCCCGGAAGTGCGCGCCAAGCAGAACCTGATCAAGGACACGCTGCGCCGCGAAGAAGAGGGATTTAACAAGACGCTCGATAAAGGGATCGCCCTTTTCGAAAGCGAGATTTCCCGTTTGGGCGCATTTGCGTCACGAGTGATTTCGGGCGCATTCGCCTTTCGGCTCTACGACGAACAGGGATTTCCTTTTGATCTCACCGAGTTGATGGCGCGGGAGCGCGGTTTGACCATCGACACGGAAGGTTTCGAAAACCTGATGGGCGAACAGCGGGCGCGGGCGCGGGCCGCGCAGAAGAAGACGGCGATCGAGCTTTCGACATCGGATGGCAGTGCGGTCACGAATTTTCTTGGCTACGATCACGATCATACGGGCGCCGATGTTGTAGCCGTGACGGCGGCGAATGAAAAAATCGCGGTCGTGCTAAACAACTCGGTTTGTTACGCCGAGATGGGCGGGCAAGTCGGCGATACCGGCGAGATGGAGGCCGACGATCGGCGCTGGAAGATTTCCGACACCAGAAAAGCTGGTGGCGCGTGGGTCCATTTGATCGAGGGAAACGATCCGCCTCGTGAGGGTGACCATGTCACGGTGAAATTCGAGCCGGCGCGCAGGCACGCCATCGAGCGGCATCACACGGTCACGCACGTCCTGCATTGGGCGTTGCACGAGAAGGTGAGCAAGGAGGCGGTGCAGAAGGGGAGTTATGTGCGGCCGGAGAAATTGACGTTCGATTTTTCGAGCGCGGCGTTGACGGCAGAGCAAAAGCGCGGCGTCGAGAAATTGGTGAACGAAAAGATCGCGGAGAACGTGCCGGTTTCCTGGAGGGAGATTCCGTACGCGGAAGCGAAGAAGCGTTCCGATATCCAGCAATTCTTCGGTGATAAATACGGCGATACCGTTCGCGTGGTGCAGATCGGCGGCGACCCGCAGAAGCTCGACGGCTATTCGATGGAGCTGTGCGGCGGGACGCATGTCCGCACGACGGGCGACATCGGATCATTTCGGATCGTGAGGGAGGAAGCAATCGCGGCGGGGATTCGGCGAATTGAAGCGGTGGCAGGGGAAGCGGCGAAGAATTGGGCGAAGGAGGAAGCGGCGCGTCAGCAGGAGAAATTTGACGCGTTGGCGCGGAAGAAGAGTGAGATCGCGGCGTTGCCGGCCTTTGCGGAGAACACGGAGACGGCTGCGATGTTGAAACAAATCGACGAGCGATCAGCGCACCTCGAAAAGCTCGAAGCGGAAGTCCACGAGTGGCAGAAGCAACAGGCGAAGGCATCCGAAGCGGACTTGAAAGGTCGCGCGGTCGAGATGGCGAAGGAACTTCGCGCGGCGCACGAAACGGAGAAAGCGATTGTCGCTTCGGTGGCTGATGCGGATGGCAAGATGCTCCAGGGCGTTGTCGACGCGTTGAAATCCCATTTCAGCGGACCGATCTTTTTGGCGGGTGCAGTGGACGGTCGCGTAGCCCTGATCGCATCCGTCCCCAAAGAGCTGACGACGCAATTCCAGGCCAACAAGCTGATCCAGGAGATTGCGCCCATTGTTGGCGGCAAAGGCGGCGGCCGACCCGACAATGCGCAAGGAGCGGGGAAAGACGTGGCGAAAATTGACGACGCTCTGGCCCGCGCGAGAGAGCTACTGACCCCGTAGCCGCGATCGACATCAAGGAACGGCGGCCTCCAGACCGCCGACCTATCAGACGGCGGTTTGTAAACCGCCGCTCCTTGATTGGAAACGCGTCGCTACCGCTAGCTCGGCAGCAACAACGTCACGAACGCGGTTAATCCCACTGCGATGATCAGGATCACGAAATAGACGATTCCGCCGAAAACGAATTTCACAAAGGTTAGGAACCAGCCCTGCCCGTAGACGCGGCGAATCGAGAGAAAGACCTGGACGACAATCGCGCACGTCATAAGACCGCTGATCCATCCTGCCAGGGCTGGTACCGTGCGGTTCGCGCCCATCACAGCCAGCGAGGTAATGATTATCGCCACATAAAAGAAAGTGTGGATGTGAAGCGCGTAGACCAGGTGCTCGACGTAAAAGCGCCGCTTGCCGAAGTAGAGAATTTTCAGGACAAAGGCGAAAAGCGGGATGCAACAAAGCATCATCGCCGGGATGTTGCTTCGCAGGGTATCGAGGAAAAGCCGGGTCTTGCTGCCGTCCTCGCCGATCTTGTCCTTAACCTGCTTTTCGATCCACACGCCAAAAGGCGTTTTGTTCTTTCCGTCTTCCCCGCCGGTAGTGAAATGCATGCCGCCGTTTTTCTTTGGCTTGGGGCTAGCGCTCACGGTGGGCGCTGGCGACTGATCCGCCGATTCGGTCGCGGTGGAAGGATCTGGCACTTTGATTGAAGGGTCGGGCGTCGGGCTTGGCGAATCTGCCACTTTGGGGAGCCGCGCGATGGCCTCCGCCATCTGCGCCCGCTCCTCAGCCTTGACGTTTTTCTTGAAGCTCGATTTCAGAAAGGCGCGGAACGCCGCTTTAAGCTCGGTGCGTTCCTCCTCCGAGAGCGCGCCGTTGCCTTGCGAGAGTTTCGTTCGCGCGGCCTCAATCTGTTCGCGCTGTGCCGGGGTGAGCGGAGAATCCGGCCCGGTCAACTTAGCGAGGTTCGTCACGAGCTCCGCCCGGTCCTGCGTGGTCAATGCGACCGGTTCGCGCGATTCCAAATTGACCGCGCGCGCCAGGAGAAAGAAAACGATGCTGGCGAGAAGGTAGAGGCGCAACGGATGAACGTAGCGGGCGCGGCGGCCGGCGTTGAAGTCGTTCGTCAGCTCCCACGGGCGAATCAAGAGCAGGCCTAACGTCTTGAGAAATTTAGTATCCCAGTTCAGGAAGGAGTCCGCCGCGTCTAGCAGGACCCGGAGGATGGAACGGCGATAATCGATTGCGTGCTGGCCGCATTGCGCGCAGTACTCGCCCGTCAATGGCGCGCCGCAATTCTCGCAATGGGTCAACGGATGCTCGGGCAATTTCGACCGGCGCCGGCGACCAAAGATTCCGCGCCGTTTCGGCGGCTCCTCGGCCGCTGCCGAAGCGGCATCAGCCAGGATAAATTGATCGATTTGGTCGCTCATGGAACCTGCGCTCTGCGGTCATTTTATCGCAGCCCAGACACGATGCACGTCATCGTGGTCTTCCAGCGTTTGGAGAAACTCGCCGGTGTGCGCGCGTTGTTCGTCGTCCAACTCGGGAAAATTCTTGGCGATGTAACCCAGCTCGCTCGTTACGATCGTCCAGCCATTCGCGGGCAGCCATTGCGACACCGCATGCAGATCGCTGCGCTCGGTGATGAACCGCGCGCCGGCGGTTCCTTCCGGGATATCGTCGTTCTGCGCCGGGGAAAGCGGTTCGACGTTCTGCGCGCCGGCCTCGATCGCCGCCGCTTCAATGTCCGCGCTCGGATCGGCATGATGCGCATCGACGAGCCCCACGTGGTCGAAGAGAAACTTGTTGCTGCCGGGCGCGCCGAGCTGGCCGCCTTTCTTGAACAGAACGCGAATCTCCGGCGCGGTGCGGTTGTTGTTGTCAGTCAGGACCTCGACGATGATCGGCACCTTGTTCGGCGCGTAACCTTCGAAGACGACCTGCTCCATGACGAGTTTCTCGTCGCCGATGCCGGCGCCTTTCTTGATCGCGCGCTC
>JBEEHI010000340.1:0-8508 GCA_041167305.1 Verrucomicrobiota bacterium | reverse complement strand
AGAATGTGTTGAAGCTGTCGCCGTTACCCGTGTAGGTGTAAAGCACCGGGGCGACCTGGAAGTAGATGTTCTTCGGGAAATTAAGCCGCGCGCCGACTTGCCAGGCGAGGAGCCAGTTGTCGCTGTTAGGGACGAGCTTGCCGCCTCCCACTGTCCGCGGACCGAGCGGGTTCTCCGGGTTCGCATCGTCGTATACGAACTGGGCGAGGTTCACGAACAAGTCGAGCTTCACCTTGAACGGCTCCGCCTGGACGACGGCCGCGGTGGATTTGCTGTCCTTGCCGTAAGTCTCGGCCGCGGCCGCGGTGGTGCCCCCGCCGAAGCTGAAGTTGTAGGAATGCTTCCACTGTTCCGCCATTCCTTCCGGATTGATGTCGGCGTCCCAGACCATGAGCGTGGTCACGAGCGGATTCGGCATTTTGCCAACGGTGAGCCGGACGTCGCGAAAGCCGCTGTAACCGAGATACGCCTGACCTACGCCGAGCGTGTCACTCGCCTTGCCGAACGGACCGGCATCATCGCCGAAGGTGACGTTCGTGGAACGCGGGTTCGTGCTCGTTTCGAAACGCATGCCGAAGAACCAGTCGTCAGCCAGAGTGCCGCGCAAGCCGAGGCGCAAACGATAGCGTTCCCTGCTCCGCTTCAAGGTGTCGTCCGGCCCCGGAGTTCCCGGGAGAACACCCGCGGTGGTCCCCTGGCGGCCCTCGTAACGAACGCGCATGTCGCCGTATAGTTCTACTTCGGTGACCGGCGCCGAAATTTTCCATTTGCCGGCGGCGGTCGTCGCGACGTCGCGGGTCAGCTCGCCGCGCACTTCCTCGGCTTCCTGGTCGGTGATGAGTTTTTTCTTCACGAGCAGGTCGAGCAACGCCCCGGCATCCTGCGCGCGCGCCGTAATGCTGCCGGCGGCCAGACCGGCCCCGATGGCAATCAACACGAAATAATTCCGTAACATTTTTTCTCCTTGTTTCTGCGGTTGGGTTAAGGCCGGAGAGCACTGCGCCCAGCGGCTTTTTCTCTGCACGCGCCAAAGCTGAAGTGCGATTGTTACGGACAGATGGCGACGAAGTGACAGTTGCGTGAATTCGCCGAAGCCCACGCGGCTAATCGTTCCCGTTGTAGGGCGGCTGTGTCAGCCGCCCTGGCGTTTCACAGAAACGCCCTACAATTGTTAAAGCGCTTGGATATTCCGAAATGCTTTCCTAAGCTTCGTACCCCCCGTGCAACCGACAGAAGATTACCTTCTCAAGCTCCTGGAAGATCAGAGGCTGGTCACCCGTCCGCAAATTGAGAACGCAAAGTCGCGCCTGAGCGTTGGCGGTAACACCGTCGATCTCCTGATTAAGGACGGGATCGTTTCGGACTCGGACGTTTCCCGCAGTCTGGCGGCGCAGGCCCACATGGATTGGGTCGATCTCTCGGGCAAGGTCATTCCGCCGGACGTCATCAACCAGATTCGCGCCGAAGACGCGCGCCGGTTCAAGGTCATCCCGATCGGTTACGGCGAGAGCGGGTTGATCGTCGCGGTAGGCGATCCGCTCGATATCGACACGATCGACAGCCTCAGCTTCCTCTTGCAATGCGAGATCGAGCTGGTCTGCGCGAGCCCGGAAAACATCCGGCAGGCGCTCATCAAATATTACGGGACGGCGGACGAAGCGTCCGACGTTCTCGCGCAACAGATCGGGCATGATGTCGATTTCGCGCTCGAGGACGGCGACATCGGCGGCGCCGATGAAGCGGACGCGCCGATCATCCGGATGGTTTCGATGCTTCTTATCGAAGCGCATCGACTCGGCGCCAGCGACGTGCATCTCGAGCCGCTCGACAAAAAATTCCGGGTCCGGTTCCGGATCGACGGCGTCCTCCAGGAGATGCAGGCGCCTCCGAAGCGGTTGCAATCCGCCATCGTCAGCCGGCTCAAGATCATGACCGGCTCGATGAGCATCGCGGAAAAGCGATTGCCGCAGGACGGGCGCATCCAGGTGAAGATCGCGCGGAAACCGATCGACCTTCGGGTTTCCACAATCCCGACGAACCACGGCGAGAGCGTTGTCATGCGCGTGCTCGACAAATCGAGCCTCATGCTCGGGCTGCCGGAGCTGGGATTTTTTAGCGACGACCAGGAGACGTTCGAGCGGCTGTTGAAGTTGCCCGACGGCATTCTGCTCGTGACTGGCCCGACCGGTTCCGGAAAGACGAGCACGCTCTACTCGTGCCTGAACTCCATCAACAAACCGGACCGCAAGATCATCACGGTCGAGGAGCCGGTCGAATACCAGATGAACGGCATTAACCAGGTCCAGGTGAACACCGAGGTCGGCATGACGTTCCCGGTCGCGCTTCGCTCCATTTTGCGCCAGGCGCCGAACGTGATCATGATCGGTGAGATTCGCGATCTGGAGACGGCGACGATCGCGACCAACGCAAGCCTCACGGGCCATCTTGTTTTCAGCACCCTTCACACGAATGACGCGCCTTCGGCGGTGGCGCGGTTGGTGGACATCGGCGTGCAGCCATTCCTGGTGGCGTCCTCGGTGCGGGCGATCATGGCGCAACGACTCGTTAGGCGACTCTGCCCGAGCTGCAAACGGCCCGGCGAGCTGAGCGAGACAGAGCTGCGCGCGCTGAATCTCGAGCCGGGACAGTTAGCCGGCGCACAGATCATGAAACCCGTTGGCTGCGAGGAATGCCGGCAAACTGGTTACAAAGGCCGGATGGGGATCTTCGAGATCTTCGTCATCGACGACAACGTCCGGCACATGATCAATAACCGGCGCTCAACCCTGATGTTGCGCCTGCGCGCCCGCGAACTGGGTATGCGGACCTTGCGCGAAGACGGCGTGCGCAAAGTTCTCGGCGGGCTGACGTCGGCGGAAGAAGTGATCTCGATAACGCTGGGAGATGCCAATTAGCTCGCGGATCGATTTTTGTAGGGCGTCTGTGTCAGACGCCACACGCCGGCATGGCGTTTCACAGAAACGCCCTACAATGGGCGTCGACGTTTCTCTCCCATGAACGCGCAACAGGTCGGCGAAATTTTCGTCGAGCAGCGGGTGCTCAATCGTGCCCAGATGGAGGACGTTTTGCAGGAGGCGCGGCTGAACGGCAAAGACATCGAGCAGGCGTTGATCGATAGCGGGTTCGTCGATCACCGCGGCTTCTACCAGGTCATTGCCGACGCCCTCGGGACCGACTTCGTCGAGCTGAGCGAAAACGAGATCGCACCGGAAATCTTGCGGCTGATCCCTGGCGGACTGGCGCGCTTGCATCGCGCGTTGCCCGTCACAATGAGCGATCACACCCTCAGCATCGCGCTCGTCGATCCGCTCGATCTGCGCGCCGCCGAGGATCTGCGTTTCGCGCTGGGCAAGGACGTGCACGTCGTGGTCGCGCCGGCCGCGGAAGTCGAGGAACGCATCAAGCGTTACTACGGCAGCGACAGCTCGAGCATGGAGGACATCCTCAAGCAACTCGGCGAAACCGGCGAGCTGCTGGCGTTGCGCGGCACAGACGAAAGCGCGTCCGCTGTCGAGGCCGAGGCGAACGCGACGCCGATCATCCGGTTCGTCGATCTGATTTTGTTCCAGGCAATCCAAGCCCGGGCGAGCGACATCCATTTCGAGCCATTCGAAAACGAATTCAAAATTCGCTACCGCGTGGACGGCGCGCTCTACGAAATGGCGCCGCCGCCGCGGCACCTGGCGCTGCCGGTTATTTCCCGCGTTAAAGTGATGGCGAACATGAACATCGCGGAGCGCCGGTTACCGCAGGATGGGCGCATCCAGAAAAATGTCGCCGGGCGGAACGTCGATCTCCGCGTCTCGACGCTGCCGACGCAATTCGGCGAGAGCGTTGTCTTGCGCGTGCTCGATCGTTCGACGGTCAATCTCGATCTCGAGGCGCTCGGCTTCCCCGATTACATCTACGACTGCGTCCTCGAAATCATCCACCGGCCCAACGGTATCTTCATCGTTACCGGGCCGACCGGTTCGGGAAAAACAACGACGCTTTATTCCTGTCTGCGCCGGATCAACACGATCGATTCAAAGCTGCTGACCGCGGAGGAACCGGTCGAGTACGACCTGGAAGGGATCGTGCAGTTGCCGGTGAACGAAGCGATCGGCCTCACGTTTGCCCGGGCGCTCCGTGCCTTTCTGCGGCAGGACCCGGACCGGATCATGGTGGGCGAAACGCGTGATCTCGAGACGGCGCAGATTTCCATTCAGGCCTCGTTGACCGGCCATCTGGTTTTCACCACGCTCCACACGAACGACGCGCCGGGCGCGATCACGCGCTTGATCGACATGGGCGTGGAACCGTTTCTGATTTCTTCCACGCTCGAGGCCGTGCTCGGACAACGGCTGCTGCGGAGCATTTGTCCGCAATGCCGCGAGACGTATCAGCCGACTGAAACGTTGCTCGAACAGCTCGGCCTTTCCGGCCGCGATATCGGCGCGAAGAATTTTTTCTACGGCAAAGGCTGCGACGCCTGCAACCAGACCGGCTACAAAGGCCGCAAAGGAATTTACGAATTGATGAAGATCACCGACCCGCTGCGGGAGTTGATCAACGAACGAGCGCCCACGGTGACGCTGAAGGAAAAGGCGGTCGAACTCGGGATGGTGTCGCTGCGGCAGGATGGATTGCGCAGCATTTTCGCCGGTGACACCACGATCGAGGAAGTCCTGAAATACACGTGAAGGAAATGACGAATTACCGAATGGCGAATGACGAAGGTATTGGCCTTGATTCGTCATTGGTCATTCGTCATTAGTCATTTCCCCCCATGCCTCGTTACACCTACGTCGCGCTCGACGCCCGCGGACAGGAATCGACCGGTCTGGTGGACGCGGGTTCGACGAATGATGCGGTCGGCGAGCTGCGCCGGGCCGGTTACTTTCCGACACACGTTTATGAAGAGGGAGCGACGGCCGCGGTAACGACAAAAACGGCGAGGCAGAAAACCAAGGCGCCGCGCGCGGAGCGAAAGGCCGGCAGCAAGAACATCGTCCTGTTCCAGAGAAAGACGGTGAAGCCCAAGGTGCTCATGATTTTCACCAGGCAACTCGCGACGTTGATCGATGCCGGTCTCCCGTTGCTCCGCGGCTTGAATGTGCTCGCGAAACAGGAGCGCGACTCGGTGTTGAAAGGAGCGATCAACAAACTGGCGGACTCGGTCCAGGGCGGAAGCACGTTTTCCGAAGGGCTCGCGCAGCACCCGCGCATCTTCAACGATCTCTACGTCAACATGGTGAGGGCCGGCGAGCTAGGCGGCGTGCTCGAAGTCGCCCTGACGCGCCTCGCCGAATTCCAGGAGAAGGCCCAGAAGATCAAGAACAAGGTCGTGGCCGCGATGGTCTATCCGATCATCGTCCTCGTGCTCGCGCTGGGGATCATGACGTTCCTGCTCGTGTTCATCGTTCCGCGGTTCCAGGCGATTTTTCACGACATGCTGGGCGACAAGCCGCTCCCGGCGATCACCCTTTTCGTCATCGCCATTAGCGAATTCATGCAGAATCACTGGACGATCCTGCTCGGCGCCCTGGTGGCAATAATCGTCGGATACAAGATCGCCGCGCGGACGGCTGCGGGCCGGGCGGTTCTCGATCGCCTCAAGCTGCGGATGCCCCTGTTCGGCGATTTGATCCGCAAGACTTCCATCTCGCGGTTTTCACGCACGCTCGGAACGCTGGTCACGAGCGGTGTCCCGATCCTGCAGGCGCTCACCATCACGCGCGAGACCGCCGGCAACATTGTGATCGCGCGCGCCATCTCCCAGGTCCACGACAGCGTGAAGGAAGGTGAATCGATCGTGGTGCCGCTCGAAACCAGCGGCGCTTTCCCACCGATGGTCATTAGCATGATCGACGTCGGGGAAGAGACCGGCCAGTTGCCCGAGATGCTGTTGAAGATCGCCGAAGTTTACGACGACGAAGTGGACAATTCCGTGGCCGCGATCACGTCGTTGCTGGAACCGATCATGATCGTCTTCCTCGCGGTGGTCGTGGGAACGATCGTCATCGCGCTCTTCATGCCGCTGATCAGCATCATCAGCGGGTTGCAACAGCAGAGCTGATGCGAATGACGAAGCAGGCGCGTTCGGCATTCGCTATTCGTCATTCGTCATTCCGCGCCGGAGGCGCGTTTACTGTGATCGAGCTGATGATCGTGATGGCAATCATTCTGGTGCTCGCTGGGCTGATTCTCGCGACATCGAACCACGTGCAGAAGAAAGGAAAACGTTCGCGAGCCGAGGCCGAGATCGCGGCCATGTCGGCGGCGCTGGAAAATTACAGGGCGGATAATGGAGTGTATCCCCGAAATGGAGTGACCGATGGTCTGGATGTTACCACGACGACCCTTTCAAATTATGACGCGCCCAGCTTGAAGTTATACGAGCATCTGAGCGGCGATTCAGACCACGACCGGGTGGCGGAATCAAAGACTTATTTTCCTTTCAGACCGAACCAACTGAGTCCGGCGGATCAAACGCAGGCCGTCACATCAATCCGCGATCCATTTGGAAATCCGTACGGTTACTCCACCATGAAGGCTTCGGATTCCACCAGGAACGGATTCAATCCTACGTTCGATTTGTGGAGCATCGCCGACGCGGCACCCGGAACGGACTCGACCAAATGGATCAAGAACTGGTGACCTACCGCGCGTCCGTGTGGACGACGATCACGACACGGCGGTTCGGGCGCTGGCGCTCAATCTCCATTTGTTCTTCGGGAGAATTCACCGCGACGGAGCGCGGAGCGATGAGGAATTTGCTGGCGCCGTAACCCTTCGTGTCGATCTGCGCGGGATTAATCCCCATTACATCCACGAGATATTGCTTCACGCTGTCGGCGCGGCGCTGGCTTAGCTCGAGGTTGTAATCCGGCGAGCCTAACGAATCGGTGTAGCCCTCGACGCTGAACGTCGCTTTCGGATTGCGCTTGATGAGGGTGGCGAGCTTTTGCAATTGCGAGATTGAGCTCGGCTGCAAATCGGCGCTGTCGTAAGCGAAAAGTTGATCGTCCGGCATCCTCAATTTTGTGCCGGAACCGAGCGGTCCTTTCTGGGAGAGCAACGAATCAAGATCGCTAAAGCCCGGCACCTTGTTCCGCGTCGGCCCGGCGCTGTCACCGGGAAGTTTGGTAAAGGTGTTCGGGCGCTTGATCGTGGTGCTCGTCGCCAGCTCTGTCCCCGTCAAAGCCGGCTGCGGCCGTCCCGAGGTCGCGGAATCGTTCATCAGGTTTTGCTCGCGCGTCGCGTTCGGACTTTGCGAAAGAGATTGCGCGCTGCTCTGCTCGATCTCCGTCATCACCGAATCCGGGTTTTGTTCGACCTTCGGCGTCTCAGGCAAAACATCGCGGGTGTCGTCCGGCAAAGCCGTGCTCGCGTGGACATCATCGAGAAGTTGATCGAACGATTTCTTCTCGTCGGGCAACTGGACGTTCGTCGTGTCCGGCTCCGGTTTCGCCGCGGGGTTCGTCTGGTCGACGGCCGGCTTCTCGAGCGGCTGCATCTCGACGGTCCTCACCTTGAAGGTCGGGACCTGGACACGCTCTTCGTTCACCGTGGGCGCCGCGAGAAACGTCGTCCGACAAAAATAACCGCAGAGCGCTCCGTGCAACGCGAGCGAAACCATGAGCCCGACGAAGAGCCAGTTCCGCTGCTTGTTCCCCTGGAGCAGCGCTGCGTCGAAGTCTGTGAACTCGGATGTCCTCATTCCCTGTGTTAGAAAGCAACCGGCACGGGCCGTTCAATGTCAAATAGGTGGATCGAGCGCTCCGTCGCTCGTTGGCGAAAAGTGCCGACGAAGCCGGAGCAACAACATCGCGCGATCCCGCAGCCGCGGGACGCGATCCACCTAGGCGCCGCCCGCTTTCGTTCGCGCGATGAAAACCTGAGCCGCCCTGCGAATTTCATCGGCGACGCGGGCTGCGGGCGAAACAAATTTCGGGGTGAACCACGGGAACAATCCGATCAGGTCATGCGTCACCAGGATCTGCCCGTCGCAATGCGAACCGGAACCAATGCCGATCGTCGGAATCTCCAGCGCGCTCGTGATCTGGCGCGCGGTCTCGGCGCTGACGATTTCGAGAACGACGGCGAACACGCCCGCCTTTTCCACCGCGGCCGCGTCAGCCAAAAGCGCGGCGGCTTCGGCCTCGGTGCGTCCTTTCACTTTGTAGCCGCCTTCTTCGCGCACACTTTGCGGGAGCATGCCGATGTGGCCCATCACGGGAATGCCAGCAGCGATGATCGCTTCGATTTGCGGAACATGACTCGCCCCGCCCTCTAGCTTTACTGCTTGCGCGCCGGCCTCCACCAAGGCGCGCGCCGACGAGACGGCCTGGGCCGGATCCTCGTAGGTATGGATCGGCAAGTCGCCGACCAAAAGGGCGCGCTTCACTCCGCGCGCCACGGCCCGGGTGTGATGGACCATTTCCGCCAGCGTGACCTGGGTGGTGTCCTCGTACCCGAGAACCACCATGCCTAACGAGTCGCCGA
>JBEEHI010000339.1:0-8625 GCA_041167305.1 Verrucomicrobiota bacterium | reverse complement strand
GCACCAGTCCGCAATCAATGCGGGGAACTGCTCAGCGGCGAAGCTGCGTTTGCCGACGACTGCGGTAGTGCCCTCGGCAAACTCCTGTAGGAGGCGACGGAAGAACTCAGAATACCGTGTCGTGCTCTCTGAAATCAGCCGTGGTTTCACGCAGCGCTTGTCTCCATCTAACGAGACCAAGATGAGCGACGGCGGACGACGGCGCGCATCGCTCGGAATGGAAGTGTGGACGTCATTTCAAGAGTGGCGCGCAGAACGGTCCGACGTTCGCTCCATCGCTTGGTTAGATGCGTTCAGGGCCACAATGATGCCTTCAATGACTTGGATACGCCACCTTCCGTTGATTTTTAGTGCCTTGTAGTGCTTGAGGTCTTCAGTGGTCACCGTCACTTCGCTGTGGTCGCTAGAGCCTACAATACGCGAGCAGATGATTACCGGCGAGGATGTATACTTGCGCATTGCCAGTCGGATCTCCTCCCACTCGTACTCGCGAACACCAGTCGACCAGTACTGCTTCTCAAGCGGAACTCCGATGCAACCGGAGAGAGCTACGGCGAAAGCGGCTGCGACTACTCGAGAGGCGTTTAGCATCTAACGAGAAGTAGGCCGAATTATTCGGCAGTTAAAAGCAAAAGGGGAATAATTCGGCCTAGTAATCCGCCTGCTTTTGGGGGCAGCGGCTGGGAGGATACCGGGCATGGCCCCCACCATACGGATCGAGATTCCCCCCGGCAAGCCCAAACGGCCGAAGAGGGCCGACTAGGGCCCTTTCAAGATGGGGACGATCTCGGTTTGGATCGGCTGGCCGGTGACTTCGATGTCTTTCTCGCCGACGTAAACGTCGATCTCGGAGCGGACGCCGAACTTGCCTTCCTGGTAGATGCCGGGCTCGATGGAGAAACAAACCCCGGCCGTGATGAAGCGCGAGTCGCGCGTTTCGAAGTTGTCGATGTTCACGCCGTTGCCGTGGCCTTCTTCGCCGATCGAGTGGCCGGTGCGATGGGTGAATTGTTCGCCGTAACCGGCGCGCTTGATCACGCCGCGCGAGATGTCGTCGACTTCGGCGCCGTGAATTCGTTTTCCTTCGCGGACATTCTTGCGGACGAACTCGGTCGCGGCATCCCGGGCGTCCCGGACGATGTTGAAGATGCGGACGTATTCTTCCGGCACGGTGTCGCCGACGAAGCCGGTCCAGGTCTGGTCGGTGAAGATCGCGCCCGGCTGACGAAGTTTGCCGACGATATCGAGCAGGACAAAATCGCCGCGCTTGATCGGCGACGCGGTTTCGCGGGTGGGGAAGTAATGCGGGTTCGCGGTGTTCGCGTTCACGGCGACGATGCCGTCTTCTTTCGTCATTCCTTCCTCGTAGAGCCGGCGAGAGATGAATTGCTGGATGTCGTATTCGGTGATCGGCTTGTTTTCGCGAATGTTCCGGCCGATCTCGGCGAACGCTTCCATCAGGACGCGGTGCAATTTGTCGGACGCTTCGATGTGCGATTGCTTTTGGGCCGGGGTCAGGACCGCTTCGAATTGCTGGACGAGCTCAGCGCTGGTGACGACTTCCACGCCGAAAGACTTGACCAGCTCGATGGTGCCGGCATCGACGCGCGAGATGTAGGGAATGTCGTTCCTCGGCGAATACTGCATGGCGACGCGTTTCGTTCTTTTATCTGTAGTGGCAGCCGTGTCGGCTGCCGCGGCGCGCGGTTTTGCAGGCGACACGCCTGCCGCTATAGGGACCGCGTTCAGCGCCTCGCGCACAGAAGCATGCAGTTCTTCCCAGCCGCGATAGGTGACGCGCTTTCCGGGAAGCGCGTCGAGTTTGGCGCGCTCGATCGAATGGACGATCCTGGTCGGTTCGCCAGTGGCTGGGATGTAATAGAACCAGCGCCGCGAACCGGAGGCGTGGTCGCCCAATCTCAGGATGCGCGCGGCGAGCGGATCGCTCCCGCGAAAATCGTAGAAGAGCCAGCCATCCAGCTTCGCGGCCTGGAGCGCCTTCTGGATTTCGGCGACGCGTTCGGCAGGCGTGGGTTCGGCGCGCATGGCTGCGGGGAAGATGAAGGAAATGAGCAGCGCCGCCAGCGCGAAGAATCTTGTCGGTTTCATGGAGGGGAGAAGAATACGCCAGTCGGTTTGATTTGAGCAAGGAGCGGCGGTTTACAAACCGCCGTCAGCGCCAAGGCGCGGCCTAAACCGAAGCCTGGGCAGCGCCTCAGGCATCTGTTCAGTGTTCGTGGAATTGTAGGGCGTCTCTGTGAGACGCCTCAGTGAAGGGTGGCGTCTGACACAGACGCCCTACAATTAAAATTTGGATCCGGGAGACGCGAACTGGCATGGCCAAGTGCCGAAGCAGAGCTTCGCAAGACAGCGTGCGTTCCCAAGCCGAGCTTGGGAACGAGGGTCGATTGGATTCCTGGAGCGATGCCTCAGGCTGGAGTTGATGACGCGCCGTGGGCGCTCTCTCGCATTTGCGAATGATCATTGACCAGCCAGTATATAATAACAGCATGGCAAAATACCTCGTCGTCAGCACCAGCGGTAATCCCGACAGCAACAGCCGCCGCATGGGCCGGATCGCTTTTGGGAATTTGGAGAAGGCGAAGGTCCAGTGTGCGTGGCTCGATATCAGCGAGCTGGACCTGCCGTTGTGTGATGCGGATGCCTGTTACACGAAGCCGGGTTCGCAGAACGTAAGCAAGGCGATCAAAGCCGCGGATGGCATCCTGGTCGCCACCCCGGTTTATAACTACGACGTGAGTGCCGCGGCGAAGAACCTCGTCGAGCTGACGGGAAGCGGGTGGGAAGAGAAGGTAGTCGGTTTCCTTTGCGCGGCGGGCGGCATGAGCAGCTACATGTCGGTCATGGCATTCGCCAATAGCCTCATGCTCGACTTTCGTTCCGTGATTATCCCGCGGTTCGTCTATGCCACCGGCCGCGCCTTCGAAGGCGATGAACTAAAGGACAAGGAAGTCGGCGAACGTATTGCCGAGCTGACGGCGGAACTGGTTCGCTTCACGGAAGCGTTGCGCGGTTAAGCTTTTCCACCCACATCATGGTTGCTAAGTCCTTCGCCGTCTCACAGAGACGGCCTACAATTGTAGGGCGTCTGTGCCAGACGCCAATGAGATGAACGCGACCGAACCTCGCGGCCGAATCTGGAAGAAGATCGCGCTCTTCTATGCGCTCACTCTGTTTTTCAGCAATATCTTCAATGCTTTCGTCCTGTTCGGCGGGCGAATGGACGCCGGCAATTTACTCTACGTCACCGGCGCAATGTGGTGCCCGGCTCTGGCGGCGCTGGCGACGAAACGAATTTTCCGGGAACCGATCGCGGAGTTGCCGTGGAAGTGGGGCGGCGCCCGCTACGCCTGGCTCGCTTACCTTATTCCACTTGCTTACGCCTTGCCGGTCTATCTCATCGCCTGGCTCACACCGCTCGGCGGATTCCTTGAGGCCGATTTTTTCAAGCACACGGCGGAGCAATTTGGCTGGTCGAATTTCCCGCCGTCGCTCGTGCTCGCCTTGTTCGTTGTTTTCACCGCCACGCTAGGCCTCGTCGGCAAAACTTCGCGCGCGCTTGGGGAAGAGATCGGCTGGCGCGGGTTTCTGGTGCCGGAGTTATCGAAGGTCGTCGGCTTTACCGGAGTGAGCCTGATCAGCGGCCTGATGTGGGCCGCCTATCATTTTCCCGTCCTGCTTTTCGGCGACTACAACAAAGGCGCGCCCGCCTGGTATAGCCTCGCCTGCTTCACTCTCATGGTCGTTGCCGACAGCTTCATCCTGGCGTGGCTGACTTTGCGCTCGAAGAGCCTCTGGCCTGCCGCCATCTTCCACGGCAGCCACAATCTCTTTATCCAATCCATCTTCACCCCGCTTACCCGCGACATCGGCCCCACCAAGTACGTCATCGACGAATTCGGTATCGGTCTCGTCATCACGGTCGGAATCGCCGCCATTTTCGCATGGCGCTGGTTCGTCCGGCCTCGACAGGTCGCTTAGCGACCTCGGGACGACACGTCCTTCAACTGCGTTATTTCCCGAGAAGGATCATAATGCCGGCGACCAGGGCCAGAATGCCCATCACGATGGCAGGTATCCCTAGCGTGGGGACAAGCGAGATGATGCCGACGAGGATGAGGTAAATGGCGAGCAGAAGCATGCCGATGTTTTTCGTGATCATGCGGCGATGGTGACGAATCGGAATCGATTGTCACGCGCTAAACTTTGCGATTTCCCTTTCCCATCCGGCGGGGGACGCACACATTATCCCAAGCACCTCGATGAATCATTGGATCGGCACCTCCGGTTTTCAATATCCGGAATGGAAAGGGACCTTTTACCCGGAGGATTTATCAACGAGCAAGATGCTGCCGTTTTATGCGGAGCGTTTTTCGACGACCGAGGTCAATTACAGTTTCCGCCGGATTCCGAGCCCGAAGACGATCCAGAACTGGTGGGACGCGACGCCGGAGCGGTTCAAGTTCAGCCTAAAAGCGCCGCAGAAGGTGACGCATTTCTCGAAGCTGCGTGATTGTGGCGATACGATGCGTTACTTTTGCCAGGTCATCGCGGACCTCGAAGCGAAGCTGGGCCCGGTGCTGTTTCAGTTGCCGCCCGCGTTCAAGAAGGACACCGCGCTGCTGGCGGCTTTTCTGGAAGATGTTCCGGCAGGGTTGCGCGCGGCGTTTGAGTTTCGGCATCCGTCCTGGTTCGACGAGGAAGTGTTTGCGCTCCTGAATGGGAAAAACATCGCGCTCTGCATCGCGGAAAGCGCGGACCTGACCACGCCGGTAGTAGCGACGGCTGATTACGGTTATCTGCGTTTGCGCCGCGAGGATTACACCGACGCTGATATGGAGCGATGGGCGAAGGCGATTGGAGAGTACGACAAGGTCTGGCCGGATGTGTTCGTGTATCTCAAGCACGAAGAGAGCGGGATCGGGCCGAAGCTGGTGAAGCAGTTAATGGGGATTCTGGCGGGATAATTGTAGGGCGTCTGTGTCAGGCGCCGTCGAGCGACTTGGCGTTTCACAGAAACGCCCTACAAACTGCCATCAACGATCGCGCATACAGCTACGCGGCGACGCGGCGCTTCTGTTTCACCATGGCGGAAGTGGAACGTTTGGCCGGGCTCGCGCCGTTCCGCTTCGGCTTGAGCGACTGGTTCCGGTTCAGGCTTTCCTGAAGCACCTTGACCAGATCGACGACGTTCGTGGCGCGCATCGCCGGCGCGGCCTTCTTCGCGACTTCCTTGTGCTGCGCTTTTTGCTCGATCATTTCCATCACGGCATTGCGGTATTCGTCACGGTACTTGTCGGGTTCCCACGCGACCGACATGCTTTCGACGAGGGACTGCGCCATCTTCAATTCCTTGTCGGTGATCGCCGTTGCGCTGCCGTTCTTAAGTTCTTCCGGCGCCAGAATTTCTGAGGCGAAGTGCATCAGGTCGAGGACGAGGAACAATCCATCCGGCTTCACCGAGGCCAAATACTCGCGATTGCTGATCACGACTTTCGCAACCCCGATCTTGCCCGTGCCCGAAAGCGCCTTGTGCAAAAGCGCGTAGGCCTTCTCGCCACCCTTTTGCGGCTCGAGGAAATAGGGCTTGTAGAAAAACTTCGGATCGACCTGGGTGAGATCGACGAAATCGGTGATGTCGATTGAGTGAGTCGATTCGATCCGGACCTTGGAAAAATCCTCTTCCTTGAGGACGATGTAACGCCCGCGCTCGTACTCGAACCCCTTCACGATCTGATCCGCGGTAACTTCTTTCTGATCCACTTCCGCGACCTTTTTATATTTGATCGGGCTGAGATCGGTAGCCCGGAGCTGACGGAAACTGAGCTTCTCTTCCCGGGTCGCCGGATAGACGGCTATGGGAATATAAACGAGGCCGAAGCTGATACTGCCCTTCCAGATCGCACGCATAGTGTCCGATGTTATTCACAACCCAACGCTAATGTCAATCTGCGCAACGTTTTGGAATTCCGGGGCGGTCGGCTAATAGTCGCTTCTGGCGATGACAGAAAAGCATTCCATCTGTGTGACTGGAGGCACCGGTTACATCGGCTGTCGGCTGATTCCATTGCTCACGAAGCGGGGTCACACAGTGAAAGCGGTGGTGCGTGCGGGTTCGGAAAAGAAACTGCCGGCTGATGTCTTGGCGGTTATCGCCGATTCGCTCGCGGAGAATTCCTACACGGAGTCCATCCGGGGTTGCGACACATTCATTCATCTCATCGGGGTGCCGCATCCGAGTCCGGCAAAGGCGGCGCAATTTTGCGCGATTGATTTGCCGTCCGTGAAGGTCGCGGTGAAAGCGGCAGGCGACGTCGGTGTTCGGCATTTCATTTATCTCAGTGTCGCGCAACCGGCGCCCATGATGCAGGCATTCATCGCGGTGCGTGCCGAAGGCGAAACTCTTATTCGCGCCACCGGAATGAAGGCGACGTTTGTGCGGCCGTGGTATGTGCTCGGGCCGGGGCATCGCTGGGCTTACGCGCTCTTGCCATTTTACAAGATCGCAGAGTTATTGCCGGGAACGCGCGAATCGGCGAATCGCCTTGGGCTCATCAATATTTCGCAGATGCTGAATGCACTCGTCTGGTCCGTGGAGAACCTTCCCGACGATGTCAGGATTCTCGATGTGCCGAAGATTCGGGAATTGGCGCTGTAGCCGCGGCGCTCAGTCGCCGCGTTCCGTTCTCCTGCGCGGCGACGGAGCGCCGCGGCTACAGCGCGTTATGACGCCACCGACACCGTCTTGATATTCACGAACTCGCGAATTCCTTCCGCGCCCAATTCGCGGCCGAAACCGGAACGCTTCGTGCCGCCGAACGGCAACCGCGGATCGGACGCGACCATGCTGTTGATGAACACCATCCCGGCCTCGAGTTCCCGGGCGAAAAGTTCCTTCTCCGCCGGATCATTCGTCCAGGCGCTCGCTCCCAGTCCGAAAGAACTGTCGTTTGCGATCTCAATCGCCTCGGCTGCATCCTTGACTCGGAAGAAGCAGGCGACAGGTCCGAAAATTTCTTCGCGGTAGGCCGGTGACCCGCGCGGAATCTCTGCCAGCACCGTCGGCTCGTAGAAGAAACCGGGGCGATCGATTCGCTTCCCACCCGTGAGTAGTCTCGCCCCTGCTGCGATCGACTTTTGAACCTGCTCGTCGACCCCTTTCAAGATCGCTTCGGTGGCGAGCGGCCCGATCTCCGTCGCCGGATCGAGCGGATCTCCGATCCTGAGCGATTCCATTTTCGCGACGAAATCCGCGATGAAGCGGTCGTAAACTTGTTCCGCCACAATGAAACGTTTGGAGGCGATGCACGATTGACCGGTGTTCTGGATGCGCGCGGCCACGCCGGTCTTGAGGGCCGCGTCCAGATCGGCGCTCGGCATCAGGATGAACGGATCGCTGCCGCCCAGCTCGAGCACGCTCTTCTTGATCTGGCGCGCGGCGGCACTGGCCACCTCGCTTCCGGCACGCTCACTTCCGGTCAGCGTGACCGCTCTGACGCGCTGGTCTTCAATCAGACTGCGGACCGTTTCGGTTTCGATGAGCACGGTCTGCAACACGCCGTCTCCAAATCCCGCGCCGCGAAAAATATCTTCGATGGCGAGCGCGCATTGCGGGAGATTCGCTGCGTGTTTGAGCAACACGACATTGCCCGCCATCAACGCCGGCACGGCAAAACGAAAGACCTGCCAGAACGGAAAGTTCCAAGGCATGATCGCGAGGATAGGTCCCATCGGTTCGTAACGGACGTAATTGCGCGCCGTCTCCGTCGGGATCTCTCGCTCGGCCAGAAAACGCTCGGCGTTCTCCGCGTAGAACCGGCAGCCCTTCGCGCATTTCGTGATTTCCTCCTCAGCCGCGCGCAGCAGCTTTCCCATTTCGAGCGTCATGATCCGCGCGAGCTGCGTTTTCTCGCGCTCGAGAAGCTCGGCGGTTTCGTTCAGCCAATTCGCGCGCTGCACGAATGACGTGCGGCGAAAAGTTTGAAAAGCGCGGGCTGCCTTCGCCAACCGGTCTTCGACTTGGCTAGAGTCGAGCGCCGCGAATGTCCCAAGCGTTTCGCCGTTCGTCGGGTTGATGGAAGCAATCGGCATGGAGCATCTACAGCCGCAGACCTTTTGGAATCAAGAGGCGATCCAGCAGATCGAAACTCCATTGCACCAGAAGCGCGAGAACCGCGGCGGGAATCGCGCCCTGTAAAATCGTGACGTGATCGTTGAGATTCAGGCCGCTCAGGATGGGCTCGCCGAGGCCGCCGGCGCCGATGAGCGCGGCCAGGGTCGCGGTGCCGATGTTGATGACTGCGCTGGTCTTGATGCCGCCCAGAATCGAGCGTGACGCCATTGGCAGATAAATTTTCCACAGCCTCGCGGACGGTTCGAGCCCGAGCGCGATGGCCGATTCGCGCACGGGCTGGGCGATATCCTGCAAACCGGTCGCGGTGTTCCGCACGATCGGCAGCAGACCGTAGAGAAACAACGCCGCGATCGCCGTGCGCACGCTGATGCCGAAAAACGGCAGCGGCACGAGCAACGCCAGGAGCGCAAGGGAAGGAATGGTTTGGATGGCACCGGTGAATCCGAGAATCACCTGGCCGATTACTCCGC
>JBEEHI010000338.1:0-12014 GCA_041167305.1 Verrucomicrobiota bacterium | reverse complement strand
TTCGTCTAACCATGCAGTGGAGCGAACGGCCACCCGCCGCGCGCTCACGCCTCGACTCGCTACAACGCTTTCCCTGCGACTGGCACTCGCTCCCGGTGGCCGTCGCTCACTTTATTCTCGTTAGATGAAAGCGCTCGGCGTCATTGTCGTTGCACTCGTGCTTGCCACGTCGGCTGCAGCATACCTTGGCTCGTACAGCTATGACGACATGTTCGCGAGATCCGATCTTGTCGTCATCGCGCGGCCGTATCGGTCACGCGATACCGGCAAACGAGCCACGGACCACCACGTGAGCCCAGCCGTTCCTGTTGCCGAGGTCATCACCGAATGCCAATCGCTGTACGTCCTAAAGGGGCCCAAGCTCAAAGAGTTTAAGCTTCACCATTATCGCGACCTTACCGATCCAAAGGTGGCCGTCATCGGCGGCCCCACGGGCATTTCATTCAACGCGCATCGTCGATATTTGATGTTCCTTGTGCGCGAAGCGGGCGGACGATTTGTACCCTTTGCCGGCCAGACCGAGGTTGTTGACGTTTCGGTCCAAGAGATTTCCGGTGCCACAGTCGACTAAGTTTCATCTAACCATGCGATGGAGCGAACGGCAGACCGTTGTGCGCCCAACTTTTAAGATGACTTCCACACAAACACTCCGACCGACGCGCGCTCTCGTCCGCCGTCGCTCATCTTGTTCTCGTTAGGCGACTAGCACACGTGGCCCGAATCCTCGTTATCAGCATTGCCTTGTTGCTCAACTCGTGTTCGCCTCGCGGACACGGGACATTCTTTACGTCCGGTGTCCGAGACTACACAGGAGACGGCACCATTCAGGACACGTCGCAGGGAGACGGTCTCTTCTCGACGCGCTGTTACATGGTCAGATTGCCGCCCTTCACACTGGACAGACCATACGAACGCACATTCAGCTTGGATGGACTGCCGACTATCGAGGGCAAACCGACCGAGATCGCTTTCTTCGTCCCGAACAGCTTCTCCCAGACACACGCCCCGAACGCTCGCTCCACCATCGAGTTTTCACTCTCCACCGCGGACGGCAAGCAGATCACAAGCCTCACCAGCGTTCTCGGCGCGCTCACATGGTCGAGCCCGGCTCACCCAATCTCCTACGATGGTCACGCGCTTTACCAGATCGACAAGTCATTCTTTCAGCCAGTCGCCGGAGAACGATACCGGCTACGTGTCACTTATTCGCCAGCACCGGGCGCAGGCAGCGATGAGGGTTATTTTTACCTTTGGAGCGGAGTGGGCGGGTCATGAACCGAACGTCGCCTAACCATGCGATGGAGCGAACAGCGGACCGCTCTGCGCTCCAGTTTGAGATGGCTCGCACACTTTTACCGCGAGCGACGCGCGTTGATTCGCATTGCCCAATGCTCACCCTGCGGGCTAGGGTCCATGTCGCGCCGCTTCCCGCGGGCTCCATTCTCGTGCGCCGTCGCTCATCTTGTTCTCGTTAGACCTATGAATCCGCACCGATCCCTTCAAAACGTACTCTTTCTCGTCATCGCATTATTTGCTTCCATCGCCTCATGTTTCGCGGCCACGCCCGCTCCGGCGACGCGTGATCGGGTTGCGATGGATCGCGTGATAGAAGCTCCCAAACCTCAGGATCCGTACGAGGGGCAACGGCGTCGGTCCCACGGAAGCGGCGCCTTCCTTTTGCGCACGATTATTCAGAGTGGTCGCGTTACACAGGTTATCGTTGGGCAGTCTACGGGCGATACATTGCCGGACGCAGCAGCCGTGAAAGCGTTGCGCCAGTGGCGATTCAAACCGGGAGTGTTAGTTCACCGCGACATTCATAAACCCCGATTAAACCCGCCAATTTCCAAGGAAGAATGCCTCGTTTTGGTTCCAGTCACATTCTAGCTGTATCACGACGCGCGAACGATCTAACCATGCGATGGAGCGAACGACTGGCAGCCATGGAAAGTAAGATTTAAGAATTATGAAGGATGAAATTGAAGGGACGCGCCCTCCCGCCAGCCGTCGCTCATCTTGTTCTCGTTAGGCCTATGGCGCGATCGCTCTGTTTTGTGTTGGCGTTCGGCATTGCCGCAGCGTCGCCCTCACCGAACCCAACGCGCGACCTTGCGGCATATCAGACGCTTGGCCCGTTTCTGATGCCGGAGAGTCCCAATGCGCTTAGTTTTGAGGATCGGGCGCTGCTCAAAACACAGATGCGACGGTTCTTGCTCGATTCGTGGCAGCACCGCCGTGCGCAACTCATCGTCGTCACTTTCACGATGGAGGGTTTACCCGTTCGGTCTGCGTATTTCATCGAGCCCGATTCGGCTGGCAAGTGGCGCGTCGTTGTCGATACAGTAGCAGCGGTACCCGGCATTAAACCGTCTGGTCAGCACTACACTGTAGAGACCACAAATGTTGCCACCCTCGAAATTGTTGATTCATCCGGGGAGAAGCGCGTTCGGATCGTCAGGGGTGATCAAACGCTTCTAGACGTATGATAGGTCTAACGATGCGATGGAGCGAACGGCGGACCGCTGTACGCTCCACTTTGAGATGATTTCCACGCTTTGATATGGTCGCGCTGCTTCCATACCCTCCGGGCTTCGTCTATGTCACGGCTTGATTCGCCTTCTTCCCGGAATGCTCACCCTCACGGGTCCGCCCATCTATGTCGCTCGCTGCCCAGCGGCTCCATTGGCAGTCCGTTCCATTATAGCCCTCTGCCCCACTACCCGAAAGTCCGGTCTCGTTAGGCCTTATGAGTGCGCGCGAAGCATACGACGAGCTATGCGCCTACACCGCGACGCGAGGCGACGCGACGTTCATCCATCAGCACGTGGTCGATGCGTTTGCAGCGCAGACAGCCGATGAGCACACCAAGCCCATAACGCTTGCGCTCGCGCTTGTCGGGTTATGCCTCCACGTCGACCGAGATCTTACCGGCCGAGAGGTTCAGCGCGCCCACATACACATCGCGCGTCGTAAGCGCGCCTGGCCGTCCTTTGCGTTACCTCGGAGGCGCGGCTCGATCACCGCAGCGGATGTCCTCGCGCGAGAGGCCGGTGTCACGCGCGACGCCGCGATTCACTCCTGGTCTGCAGCGGTGTGGGAGGCGTTCCACGCGAGCAAACCGGCAGTTGAGGAGTTGCTCTCCCATTACGATATCGCTTACCACGCGGCGCGAAAGGCCTAACCCTGCGATGCAGCGAACCGCTGGCCCCACTCCATGTTGACATCACCTGAAGAGTACGTCCGGCTAGGCGAACACCTCGCGGCCGTGGATCCCGCTCTGACCGCCTGGGCAGATCAGCGTGGTTTCATGAGCGACGTTCATGCCGGGCGATATCCTCGCCGCGTCTATCGCAGAGCTACCGAGGTCAACGCATTCTTGGACATTTATCTGGAGCGCGACGGTTCGGGCGACCACTTCGAGCACTTTTTCCCTGAGATCCCGTATTCCGCCGTTGTCGGAATTTCGTACGGTGAGCAAAGCGCGGAGATGGCAGGTCGCCGGATTGCCCTATTCGTTCGTTTGCCGTTCGCTCAACTCGTCTCGGAGTTGGCCGCGCATCTACGCAGCTGCGACGCCGTGCTTGGCAAATACACGAAAGATCATTTGGCCCGGTCCAAAGAAATGTTCATGATGCCGATCTTGGAGTACGCTCCCAACACCTAATCAATCGCTGGCCGGTCCGATGCCTCGCACCAGATAATGAAAACACCTCCATTGCAATCCACGCTCGCTCCCGCCAACGATAGCTGAGCTCATTCTCGTTAGGCCTATGCGCACACTCTACGTTTTAGCGTTGTTGGCCGTTTACTCGTTATCGGGTTTTGCTCAGTCACCGGACACGATTCGCATGGAAGACGAAAAGCTGCTGGCATATCGGCGCGCCGCGGCTCCGTACGTCGCCAAGGCGCGTGCGACGTATCCGGCGGCGAAAAAGCGATTTCTCGCCGGTTTGCCACCTGGCCACACGTTTGCTGTGATGGTGCGCCTCCAAGTGATCGATCACGCGAAGAAGGAAGTTCAGCAGGCGGACATTTTTGTCGACGTTCACGCGATCAAGAACGGCAAGGTTTTTGGGCGCATTAACAGCCCGATGCCGATTGCGGGCTATAAGCGCGGCGAGTTAATATCCGTTTCCGAATCAGAAATCATCAATTGGCTCATCGCGAGGTCGGATGGCTCCGAAGAAGGCAACTATGTTGGTAAGTTCTTGGATCACTACAAACCGAAATAGGCCTAACCAGGCGAGGGAGCGAACGGCCGACCGCTGTGCGTCCGCATTTTGAGATGGCTCCACTCCTTCACTCCTAGCGACGCGCGTTGACTCGCATTGCCCAATGCTCACCCTGCGGGCTAGGGTCCATGTCGCGCCGCTTCCCGCGGGCTCCATTCTCGTCCGCCGTCGCTCATCTTATTCTCGTTAGATCGTGAAGCTGATTGACCTCGCCAAGCAAATGTGATTCGATGAGCGCTCACCTACAAAGGAGGCTGTATGGCAAACAAGCACACACATCACGACGGCTCCTTTTTTCGAGCGCACTAGCAAGCGCCGTCGAGGATTCCCCTCCGAGACTCACGTCAAGCGAGGTGTTCGCGTCATCCACGGCGACAAGCATCTATCAGAAAAGCTCGGTCGCAACGACCCATGCCCTTGCGGCTCCACGCGGCGATTCAAGAACTGCTGCATGCAGTCGGGGTTCTTTTGACGGCTCCGACCGACATCACTTTTTTTCAGAGAGTAGCCGTCCGGCAGCCACGCCAACGACCTAGCCTCAACTTTGAAGTGCAACATTTGCTAGGTCTGAAGGAAGCAGTGATTGCGGGCGAGATGGAGTCGCGTCTAAACATTTGACATTTCACGACGCGTGCGGCCAACCCAGATGGCAGTCGCGACCGGAGGGCCGATGATGATTATGCGTAACCAGGGCTCCGAATGCCAGGGCAACAGGAAGATGCGTTCGTTCCAGAAGAGGTAATAGGCGAAGAGCGTAATCGCCAGGACGTGCCAGGCGAAGGCGCGACGCCAGGTCGCGAGCGGGAGAATCCAGGTGCAATACCAGGGATGGAGGACAGGACTGAAGATGAGCGTGGCGCCGAGGACCCAAAGCATCGCGCGTTTCCAATTCCACCAGGCGAGCAGGGAGACGACGGCGACGGTGATCAGCAGGATGACGTTGTAGTGGTAATTCTTCTGGTGGGGGTTCGGCCAGACGGTTTCTTCGATCAGCCACCAGAAGAGATCGTTGACGCGGGTGACATGCGCGAAACGCCGAAGCGAATCCCAGATCGGAACGATGGGATAACCGTACAGCAAACTGAGACCAAGCGGGATGGCGGCGCTCACCGCGAGCGTAATCGCGCGGTAACCCAGTGCGAACACACAACAGAGAAGGAGGAAAGCAGGAACAAGTTTGATCGAGATCGCGACGCCGAAAAGAGCCGATGCCGCCAGGGCCAGGCACCATTTCCGGCGGGAATCGGTTTCGATTTCGAAACGGGTGAGGAAGAGGATTCCGGCGAGCATCGGCAGAATCATCAGGCTGTCGAAATGCCCAGCGCCGGCGAAGCTGTAGACGACGAGCGGATTCCAGGCATACCAGGCGGCGTTTGCGTAGGGGGACGTGCCCGCGGCGGGTCGGCGGTCATAGACCGCCGCTACAGGGGAACGTAGCAGCCGAAGGAGAACGGCGATCGTCGCGATATCGGCGCCGGCGAAGAGGAGCTTGTAGAGGAGGGGGCTATCCGAGATGCGGCTCAGGCCGGCAAAGAGAAGTTCGGCACCGGGTGGATAGATCGCGCGGAAATCGCGGTGGTTGATCTTGTGCCATTCGGGAAACTCCGCTCGCACGGGTTCAAGCTGGGGATCGTCCGGCGCGTTGACGTAGGGATTGAAGCCGGCCTGCTGGATTTTTCCTTCCCATTGGTAGCGCCAGAAATCGTCGCCGGGAGCGAGAGGCAAGGCGACGAGGCGCAAGGCGATCACCACGGCCCAAAAGATTCCGCTTTGAACTTTCGGACTGATCTGAATTGGAAAGCTACCGGCCGCGGCGAAGTAGGCGAGGCCGCAGAGCATCGCGCAGGCGACGAACTTCACCGGCATCTCTTCCAGCGTCCAGTTGTCGAAGAGATTCAGCGAGGCGCAGAGGACAATCTCGGCAACGAGCGCGATCGAGAAGCGAATAAGCCCGCGCCGGTTGGCTGCTTCCATTCCGCGAAGTCCTAACCCGTTTCCGCGGTGGCTTCGACCTTCGCGGCCGCGGCCTTCGTGCGAGCAGTCTTGCGCGCGATCGGCTGGAGACCGGCGCGATAGGCGGCGACATCAACCATTTCCGCCACGCGCGCTTTCAGACGGCGGGCACGGTTGCCCAGGAACAGGAGGAAACAGAAATAGAGCGCGAGGAGCCAGACATCGAAGTGGCCGGCGTGCAATTGGTGGTAGATCACCAGGCAGAGCGTCACTAGGCTGAACAGGATCGTCGTTGGGACGAAGCGATAGCGAAGCCCGGCGCGCGTCAGGCATTTCGGGCCGCCGTGATATTCGGTCACGGTCTGCAAGGTGATGCTCCACCAGAAGTTTCCGTAAATCTGGATGTCCCACTCATTCCAGCCGGTGTCGCTCGAATAGCGCCAGCCTTCTTCGTCGAGCAATCCGAACATCGAGCCCAGGAGATGATGGCGATCTTTCCCGTCCTCGCTCCAGTAGCTGCGATTGCGCAAACCGCGGGTGAGTTCCGCGCCGGCCGGCAATTGCTCGTGCGTGCTGATGACAGCGCGCGGCGTTCGTTTGAAATGGAGCCAGGTGAAGTAACGCGACCAGCCGCGGACGAGCGGTTGGGCGAAGGCGAGGAACGTAACGAGCAACCGCGCCGCGACGGTGTCGAACTTCGGCTCGATCCGCGCCCGCAGCATGTAGGAGATCGCGACGCAGAGCGTTCCGCCAAACATCAGATAGGGCAGGATCCGCAGGGCCGGCACAAAAATCCCGAGCCCGAAAAGGAAAACGGTAAGCGTGAACCATTCGATGCTGCTGAGGTAAGCGGCGACTTCCGATTGCGGGGTGGGATAGATCGACTGGAAAAATCCTTCGCCGAAAATCCCGTGATAAATGATCGGGCGGTTGATGAACCAACTGAAGCGCGGCGTGCCGTAGATTTGGCCACGCCATTTCGCGGTGCCGGTGGGGCCGAAGAAAATCAGGTGTTTGAAGCGAAGGAGCGATTCGGCTTCGCCGTAGCCTTCCTGTTGTTTGCGGAACGCGCGCAGCGTGAACCGCCGATGGTGCCAGACGACGGCCGTCGGGCTGAAGGCGATGGCGTGTCCGGCCTGCTGGACGCGCCAGCAAAAATCGACGTCGTCCCCGGCCTTGTGATATTCGGGATCGAACCCGCCGACGTTTTCGAAGGCCCAGCGATACCAGGCCATGTTACAACCGGGAATGTGTTCAGCAACGGTGTCAGTGAGCAGGACGTGACTCGGTCCGCCCGGCGCCGCGGCCACACAAGCCTGCACCCAGTTTTGCGCCGGAGGCGAAACGTTCGGACCCCCCACCCCGGCGTAATCGCCGCCCAGCAACGTGGTCAATAAATAGTAGAGCCAGTCCGGATCGGCCATGCAATCCGAGTCGGTGTAGGCAAAGATTTCGCCCTTCGAGATCCGGGCGCCGTGGTTCCGGGCGTGACTCAGGCCGTGATTCGTTTGGTGAACGTAGCGAATATCGGGGAACCGCGCCGCGATCTCGGGGGTGTTATCGGTGGAACCATCGTCCACCAGGATGACTTCGTAATTCGGATAATCGATTCGGCCTAACGACTCCAGACATTCGGCCAGCGTCTTCGCGCCATTGTAGGAACAGACGATGATCGAGACGAACGGATAACTCGGCAGCGGGCGGTGCGGCAGAGCGGAGTTGTCCTGCCCGAGTTTGTCGCGGAGGAGAAAGAACGATTTCTTCGGTTCACGCTCGCGGGTGACCAGCCCAAACGCCCAGTCGCTGATCTCCTGCCCGCCGGTGAACCATTCGTCGGTCCAGGTGAAAAAGATCGTTCCGGCGAGGCCGCATTTCACCACGCTGTCGATGTGCCAGCCGAGCATCTCCGCCTGTTCGTCCTGGGTGTGGCGGATCGTGTCCATGCCGAATTCCCCCAGGATGAGCGGCCGGTCTTCGGAAAGATTTTGGAGGCGCAGCAGGTAACGCTCGAACGCATCCTGGTTATGCAGGTAAACGTTGAAGCAGGAAAAATCGCTGTTCTGCGGGAGGAGAAATTCCGTCGGCGGATAGCTCGCGTAGGAATAAAGAACGGTCGGATCGGTCTCGCGGCCGATGCGAATGAGATGCTCGACGAACTCGGTGACTCTTTGCACGCCCAACCAGCGAATCATCGTGCTCGCAATTTCGTTGCCGACGAGATAACCGAAGATGGCCGGGTGCCCGCGGTTCGCGGCGACGGAAGAACGCACCATCCCCGCGATCTGGTCGCGGGACGTCTTCCGCCGCAGGAACTCGATATGTTTTTCCCAAGGCAAGGTGATGAGCACGCGCATCCCGGCTTCCGCGCAGGCGTCGAGAAACCACCGAGGCGGCGCGTGATAAATGCGGACGACGTTCAAACCGATTTCGCGCATCTGGGCGAGGTCGCGCTCGGCTCGATCGCGCCGGCCGAGGAAATGTCCCTGCTCGTCGGGACGGAATGGCCCGTAGGTCACGCCCTTGACGAAAAATTTCCGGTCGCCTTCGAGGAAAAATTTCGCGGCAGCGCGAATCGGACCCGAGAAAGTCGAAGTCACAGCGGAGGTTCGATAAACGATGCTGCGGGGTGACGCAAAGTTTTAAACGGTAGCGCTTTTCTTCTTGTAGTGGCAGCCGTGTCGGCTGCTCCGAAATTTGCAGGCGACACGCCTGCCGCTACAGGGTCTGGAGCGCCTCGCGCACCACGGCTGCGGTTCGCTCGACGTCCTCGGTGGTGTGGGCCGTGGAAAGAAATCCGGTTTCGAATTGCGACGGGGCGAAATAGACGCCGCGATCGAGACAGGCGTTAAAGAAGCGGGAGAATTTTTCGGGATCACTCCGCTTGGCGCTGGCAAGATCGACCACCTGATCGCCGGTGAAAAAGAGGCAAAACATGGAACCGATCCGGTGAAACACCCAGGGCAAGCTCAGATCGCGTAGCGCGGCGCGGGTCAATTCTTCGAAATGCGCACCGGTTCGTTCCAACAAGTTCCAGCCGTCAATCCGCTCCAACTCCCGGAGCTGGGCCAGGCCAGCCGCCAGCGCCAGCGGATTACCGGAAAGGGTGCCGGCCTGGTAAACCGGGCCGAGCGGCGAAAGATAATCCATGATTTCGGCGCGTCCGCCGAACGCGCCGACGGGCAGGCCGCCGCCGATGACTTTTCCGAGCGCGGTCAGATCCGGGCGAATCCCAAACAATTCCTGGGCACCGCCACGAGCGACGCGGAACCCGGTCATCACTTCGTCAAAAATCAGGAGCGCTCCATGCCGGTCGCATTCGTCGCGCAATTCCCGAAGGAAATTTTCGCCCGGAAAATAGAGACCAGCGTTTGCCGGGATGGGCTCGAGGATGATCGCCGCAATTGTTTTCGGATTTTCGCGAAACGCGGCGCGCACTGCTTCGATGTCGTTAAACGGAACGCAAATCGTGAGCGCCGCGAATTCGGCCGGGACACCGGCGCTGTCGGGCCGGCCGTGAGTGAGGGCGCCGCTTCCGGCCTGGACGAGTAACGCATCGACGTGTCCGTGATAACAGCCCTCGAACTTGATGATTTTGTCGCGGCCCGTAAATCCGCGCGCCAGCCGCAGGCAGGACATCGTCGCCTCGGTGCCACTGTTGACCATGCGCACTTTCTCGATCGAGGGGACCCAGCCGCAAATCAGCTCGGCCATCTCGACTTCCAGCGGATTGGGAATGCCGAAGCTGACTCCGCGCGCGGCCGCGGCGCGAATGGCGTCGATCACGACTGCGGGAGCATGCCCGAGAATGGCGGGGCCCCAAGTGCCGACGTAGTCGATGTATTCGTTGCCGTCGACATCCCAGATACGGGAGCCTTCGGCGCGATCGACGAAGAATGGTTCGCGTCCCAGACCCCGGAAAGCGCGGACGGGGGAGTTGACGCCGCCGGGGATGCGAGCCAAAGCGCGAGCAAAGAGTTGGGATGAACGCGAAGCCATAGAATGCCGCAAGGCAATGGAGTGATGGAGTATTGGAGTGGTGGAGTAATGATTCAATCCCCCACTACTCCACACTCCATTACTCCATCTGTTTGTGCCTCGCCGCCACGTTGACAGGGAGATTCGGCGCTCCTAGTCTCCGGTTCGCCGTCAGGCGGCGGGGTAGCCAAGTGGTAAGGTCGGGGTCTGCAAAACCTCTATTCGCGGGATAGAGACTTGCCCTCGCTGCCGATTCGTTTCCCTCGTGAAAATACTTTCTCAAACACTATTGACACCTTCAAATGTTCTGACTAACGTTCTGACTCGTGGCCAGTTTGACTAAAGATGCTCGCGATAGAAGCCCGTTCTGGACGTGCTGTTACACGAGCGCAACCGGACAGCGGCTCAAGAAGTCCACGAAGGTCCGAACTAAGCCGCTCCCCGGTGAGTTGCGGAAAGACGGCAAGGCAAAAACCGCAGCCGACAAGCGCACGGAGGCCCTAGAAGTCTGTCTTGCAATCGAGCGCGCAGAACTTCAAGCGAGAAGCGGCACGTTGACGGAAGACAATGCCAAAAAGATCATCGGGGAGATTCTGGAACGAACGACCGGCTCGCCGTTGCTTAATTTCACCGTTCGCGGATGGCTCGACCATTGGCTTGCTATCGAGAAACCGATTCTGGCAATCAAAACGATGGAGCGTTACAGCCAAGTTGTTCGTGATTTTCTTGCCGGGATTGGTTCACGCGCAGACTTGGGATTGGCGCATATTACGTCGCGGGACATTCTTGCTTTTCGCGACAAGATCACGAACGCGGGCAAAAGCGCGAGGACTGCGAATCTCTCTGTCAAAGTAATCAGCGCAGGATTCAATGCGGCAATGCGCCAGCGGCACATTCCCAGCAATCCCTGCACGGCGCTGAAAAATCTGACCATCGACACGGAGGAAAAGGGAACATTCACCCCCGAACAAATATCAAAGTTGCTGCGTGCAGCGGAGGGCGATTGGCGCGGCGCGATCCTGCTCGGTTTCTACACTGGCGCGCGGATCACGGATGTTGCGAACATGCGGTGGGAAGCAATCGACCTTGAGCGCGGAGCAGTCAGTTTCATTCCGAGCAAGACCAAGAAGGGCCGCAAGGCTATCACGGTTCCGCTTCACCCCGATCTACAGAAAGCCCTGCTAGAGCGCCCAGGCGTCGGCAGAGCGTTCCTGTTCCCGACACTGGCCGGGAAGGGCACAGGCGGCAGGTACGGCCTTAGCGGACGTTTCTGCGCGATCATGGAGAAGGCGGGCATCGAGGGCAAGATTACGCAGAAAACCAAGGGAGGGCGTGCGTTGTCGAGCTTAACGTTTCACAGCTTGCGGCATTCGTTCAATAGCGCGCTGGCAAACTCGGGAGTGAGCCGAGAGCTTCGCCAAGTACTGACCGGCCACGCATCGCCGGAAATGAACAACCGTTACACTCATCACGAGCTTGAGCCATTGCGCGTTGCGATTGGCTTGCTCCCATCGGTCGCCAGTTAGATTCCTCGATGCTCCAATCCCGACAGCACACCACGACGGCGGGGGGGGCGGCCATGCGCGGGGGGCCACCCCGTCGATCTGTGTATGGGTTCAGCCTGACGGAATTTTACGGGCAAAAAGGGAGTTTGTGAAAAAGCTAACGCGAGAACAGATCGAAGATCATCGACTGGTTTTAGATGATGGTTTGTCGGATGAGCTTTGCCACGACGCAGCATTTAACATCGCGAAAAAGACAACTTCGACCGAAAGGCGAAGGGTGGCCGCGTTGTATCATTACGACCACATAGCGAGACTGATGTATGGGCTTAGGCCTAAACCAATTTCAGAG
>JBEEHI010000337.1:0-8019 GCA_041167305.1 Verrucomicrobiota bacterium | reverse complement strand
GCCGCTATTCGGCCGCGACCGCTTCAGCTTCGACTTCCACCGGGGAGGGATCGGGCGGTGTGATGTCTACCGGCGCGGGCCCGATGGAGATGATGGCGAACCGGCGGGTTAAATCGTCATCGGTCAGCGTCACGACTTCGCCGAGCTTATGTCCGAGCAGAGCCTGGCCGATCGCAGTTTGATAAGAAATGATGTTGCGGTCGGGATCGCCGTCCCACGCGCCGAGAACGGTGAAGCTTTCTTCCGTACCGGAATCCGAGTCGCGCAGGCCGACAATAGTGCCGATGGAAACTTGCGACGTATCCGGGCTTTCGAACGCCGTGCCGCGAGCGTTATGGAGCGCGGTTTCCAGTTCTGATTTGCGCCGCATCAGGACCGCCTGCATTTCCTTCGCGGCCTTGAATTCAAAATTCTCCCGGAGATCGCCGTAGGACCGGGCGACACCGATTTCCTTCGAGTTCTCGGGAATCTTCTTTTTCACGAGCTCTTCGTATTCGGCTTTGCGTTTATCGAGGCTGCTCCAGGAAACGACCAGCGCCTCGCTCTTCTCCTCTTTCTGCTCGCCGGTGATCACGCTTTCCAGCTCCGGATACAGCTTGATGATGCGCGCCAGCAGCGAGCGTTTCGTCAGCTCATCGAACACCGGGGTCAACATGAGCCGGCGCATCGCATCGCGCGCCACGCTAAGCTCGGCGCCTTCGAACATGTCGGGAATCAGCTCCCGATCGTCGAGCAACAGGTCGCGCAGCTTGCTGCCGCGGCTGTTTTCATTGTGCTGGTCGCGCTCAAGCGCCGATAGAATCGCGCCCAGCAAATCCGGCATGATCAGCGGGCGCCATTCGCCGTCCCGCTCTTTGCAAAGCCAGGTAAGGATCTCACTGGTCACCGAGTGATCGCGAATCCCGCGCTCTAAAAACGCCCGGAGCTCGTCTTGTTTTCCTTCATCGGTGAAAACGCGCGGCAACTGCATCACCGCGCGGGCGTGATTGCTGAGCATCAATTGCAGAGCGCGCGTCGTCCAGGCCGGCCCGAGTGCCGCTGGTAGCAGCTGCAAGACGCGGCGTTCTTTCGCAGCCGGAAGCTTCGGCAGGATCGTGACCAACCGCGCTTGCTCGTCCTCGATCAAACGGGTGAGCGTCAGCGACAAATTCGTGGTCTTGAGAGCGGGACAACGCGCCAGGAGATCGTCACGCCCGACGACCAGCTCGAAGGTAAGCGGCGCGTTCAGGCGCTGGTTGCGCGCGGCCACGTTCTCGATCGCGGCCACGATCGGCTGCAGTTGCGTCTCCGGCCGGTCGAACTCGTGGTGAAATTTGATGATCTGATCCAGCGCCGCCACCTGCTCCTTCGGCTGCCGCGTCTGGTTGAAAAATTTGATCAGCTCGTCCGCTCTCGAGACTTTCTCGCCCCGCAGCTGGATCGGCTCGCTCTTCTTCGTCGGGACGGAAAAATATCCTTCCTTGTTCAGGAGTTTCTTTGTGGAATCCCACCAGCGCTTCCATTCCGGCTCGGTGAAAATATCGCCGAGCACCATCTGGCTGATCTGCGTGACCGTGGCGGACCCACCGAGGCTCTCGAGAATGTTTCGCATCAGCGCCACTGGATCTTTCTTGATCAGAGCCTTGACCCCGGGAAGGTCGGTCGCTTTCTTCGCCAGGAAATGCGCCGGCGGGATAACGGTGAGGTTTTCCGCTGCGTAAGAGAGCTGCATTGGGTGGGCCTTTTTCCCCGGGAAATCGATCAGCACCTGATTGAGGAGAAGGTTCCATTCGGCGACGCGGCCGAAGCCCCAGCTTTTATGGAGGCAAAACGTGCCCGGCTTCAGCTCCTGCAATTGATCGGCCTGGCGAGCGGTCAGCTTTCCGGCTTCGACAAGTTTCTCTAGTTCGGCATCCATTCGGGACGGACAAGCTACGGAAAACGAGGTGGTGCGCGAGTGGAAATTGGATGACGTAGTCAGTTGGCTTCACTCTGTGCCGTCGCCTCTGGAGCGCGCTTCGATCTAGCGAAGAATGCGGACCAGCGCTTTGCCGTTGCGACGGCGAGCGCGGCATGGGACGCTCTGCGCCGTGCCCACGAACATTTGGTTTTGGGTCGCCTTTCACGTGGGCGTCTTCATCGCGCTGGCCGTCGATCTGATTAGTTTCAAGCGGCGCAATCGCGAGCTCAGCATGCGGGCTGCGATCCAGCGCAGTCTTATTTGGGTCGTTCTCTCGCTCGCTTTCAACCTGCTGGTCTGGAAATCAAAGGGCGACGAGGCTGGGCTCGATTTCCTTACCGGCTACATCATCGAGTACTCGCTAAGCGTCGATAACATCTTCGTTTTCGTCCTCATCTTCGCCTATTTCCGGGTGCCGCCGCGGTCGCAGCATCGCGTCCTGGTCTGGGGAATTCTTGGCGCCCTCGTCATGCGCGGGGTGATGATCTGGCTCGGTGTCACCCTGGTCGAGCGGTTCCATTTCGTTCTCTACATCTTCGGTGCGTTCCTCGTCCTCACCGGTCTGCGGATGCTCTTCGACCGCGACGCGAAGATGGATTTCGAGAAAAATTTCTTCATGCGCTGGTGCCGGCGCCTGCTGCCGATCACGAAAGAATTTCATGGGCGCCGCTTCGCCATTCGGATCGACGGCCGGCTCAAGTTCACGCCGCTGCTTCTGGTCCTGCTTTTGGTCGACGTCATGGATCTCATTTTCGCCGTCGATTCCATCCCAGCCGTCTTCGCCATCACGACCGATCAATTCATCGTCTACACCTCGAACATCTGCGCCATTCTCGGCCTGCGCTCGCTCTACTTTCTGCTCGCCCGGATGATGGACCGCTTCATCTATCTCAAGAGCGGGCTCGCCCTCATCCTCTTTTTTGTCGGCACAAAAATGATCGTGGCCCGTCGCTTCCCGATCCCGAACTGGATCTCGCTCCTGGTGATCCTGCTCATTCTCACGATCACCATCACCGTTTCGTTGGCCGCGACAAAACGCAGGGGCGCCGCACCGCCGCCACCAACGGATCCCGATCAAATCTGAGGGATTGCGTTTGCGCTCGCGAATCGTTTAGCTGGAAGCGTATGAAACACCTGCTGGCTGTCGCGCTGGTTTTCGGTTTCGCCTCCACTTCCTTCGCCGATATCCAGGACCCTCCCGGGAACGCCTACGGACCGACGCGGAAGCTCGGGCGCGGCCTGGCGAACGTAGTTTTCGGAGTCGCCGAATTGCCCGTGCAAATTGCGCGGGTGAACGAGCACGAGGGAAACAGCGCGGCGCTTAGCTACGGCGTGGTCCGTGGACTCGGTCGCACCTGCATGCGGTTCCACGCCGGCTTGTGGGAGATGTTCAGTTTCCCGTTCCCGGCTAATCACGGCACCTACCGCCCGATTCTTCCCGGCCACATTCGCCACCTCCACGGCGGCTACGAAGAGTTCCCGCCCGAGCTCGGCAACGAGTCGAAGTATCCTTACGTCCGGAAATACTAAATCGTCCTCTTCCTCTCCCTCTTTATCCTAGGAAAGGGATGAGCTGAAATTTGAAAGCGGCGAACGGAGGAAGATAATTTTGGAACCGGCTGCGCCAGACCATTCTCGCCGCTTTCGGACGATCCTGATCGCTGGCATTTTCGCCGTCCTTTATTTCGTCGCGGGCAAACTCAGCCTGAAGCTCGCCTTCCTGCACGCCAGCGCTTCGCCGGTCTGGCCGCCCGCGGGAATCGCGCTCGCGGCGTTGTTGCTCTTCGGAATCCGCCTTTGGCCGGCGATTTTCATCGGCGCGTTCCTGGTCAATCTCACCACGGCCGGAAACGTCTTCACGTCGCTCGGGATCGCGACGGGAAACACCCTCGAGGCAGTGATCGGCGCGTGGCTCATCCAGGGTTTCGCCGGCGGCCTCCGTGTCTTCGAGCGCGCCTATGACGTTTTCAAATTCGCGCTCGCCGCCGCGCTCAGCGCGCTCGTAAGCCCGACGATCGGCCTGACCGGGCTCGCCCTCGCGGGCTTTGCCACTTGGGCGACCTATCCCGATATCTGGCTGACGTGGTGGCTCGGCGACCTGGGCGGCGTGGTCATGTTCGCGCCGTTGCTGGTTCTTTGGCTGGCGCACCCGTTGCGCCGGGGCAACCCATCCCGCGATTTCGAAGTAGCCATCCTGCTTCTGCTCCTCACTCTGCTCAGCGAAGTCGTCTTTGGCGGCTGGTTTTCCATCAGCACCCTCAATTACCCGATCGCGTTTCTCCTCGGGCCGATCATCGTCTGGACTTCGTTTCGCCTTTCCGCCCGCGAGACTGCGACGGGGCTCTTCGTCCTTTCCGCGATCGCGATCTGGGGAACGCTGCAACGTTACGGGCCATTCGTGCGCGCGGACCCGAATCAGTCTCTCCTCATCCTGCAAAGCTTCAATATTCTCACCACCATCACGGCCATCGCGCTCGCCGCCGGAATGGCGGAACGGCGCCGGGCCGAGGCCGCCATCGAAGAACAGCGCGCGACCGTCGAGGCCGCGAACCGGACCAAGGACAATTTCCTGGCCATGCTTTCGCACGAGCTGCGCACTCCGCTCACTCCGGTGCTGGCGGCGCTCGACGCGTTGAAGGCCGGGCCGCAGTCCCCCGCGGACGTGGACGCGACGCTCGCGATGATGCGGCGCAACATCGAGCTGGAAAGTCAGCTCATCGACGACCTGCTCGATCTCACCCGAATCACCAAAGACAAGCTCCATTTGGAATTCGAGCCCGTCGATGCGCACCAGGCTGTTCGCAACGTCCTCGAGATGTGCGCCTCGGAAGCTCACGCGAAAAAACTCCGGGTGCAGCTCGACTTCCGTGCGACCGATTTTCGCGTGATGGCCGATCCCGCGAAGTTCCAGCAGATCATTTGGAACCTGTTCAAGAACGCCATCAAGTTCACCGGTGAGAACGGCGCCATCACGATCTCGTCGGAGAACCATTTGCCGCACGTTCTTACTTTGGCGGTCGGCGACACCGGCATCGGCATCGAGCCGGAGATCATGGAGCGAATCTTCAATCCGTTCGAGCAGGGCGAGCGCTCGTTTCAACGGCGTTTCGGCGGGCTCGGCCTTGGCCTGACGATTTCCAAATCGCTCGCGCAAGCTCACGGCGCGTCTCTCATAGGGAAGAGCGATGGCACCGGACGTGGCGCCACTTTCCTGCTCACAATCAAAACCGCGGAGCTGAACGCAGCGTTAACCAAACCGCGTGCCCTTGAATCGCAGACACCACCGACCGGCCTCCACATTCTCCTCGTCGACGACCATCCAGACACGTGCGCCGCTTTGGAGAAACTGCTCAAACTGCGCGGCCACAGCGTCACCGCCGCCAACAGCATGCGCGAAGCGATGGAAGTCGCGGCCGCGGGCGGCGCGTTCGATCTTCTGATCAGCGATGTCGGTCTGCCCGACGGCAACGGCATGGACCTCGTCCGTTACCTGCGCTCGCAGCGGCCGATCCGCGGCATCGCCATCAGCGGCTTCGGCATGGACGCCGACATCAGTAAAAGCCTGGAAGCCGGGTTCTCCGAACATCTCGTCAAACCCGTGAAACTGGAAAAGCTCGAAGCCGCCATCGCCCGCGTGATGGCGGGGTAGTTTTCTTCAATGTGGGAGGGGCCTGAGGGCCCCGACTGTCTCCGATAATAGCCCAGCGCTTTAGCGCTGGGTCACTTACGCCGACATTCCCGTGAGTCCCGTCAGGGCCGAAAGAACCATTCTACCGTCCCTGGCGGGACTTCGGCGCCCATTCGACATTTGCATCCCAGCCTTGAAAGGCTGGGCTATTGTCGCCGAATGCGCTCCGCCGAACTAACGATCCAGGACATCGCCTTCGGCGGCAAAGGCGTGGCGCGCGATGCCGGCAAAGCGGTCTTCATCCCCTTCACCATCGATGGGGAGCGCGTCACGGCGAAAATCGTCCGCGAGAAAAAGCAATTTGCTGAGGCGGAATTGATCGAGCTCCTGGAGCCATCTCCAGAGCGCGTCGCCGCGCCTTGCCCGTACTTCGGCCGCTGCGGCGGCTGCAGCTATCAGCACATCAGCTACGCGCATCAATTGGAGCTCAAGACGAAACAGGTCGAACAAGCGATGCGCCGCATCGCCCGTCTCGTCGATCCACCGATGCGTCAGATCGTTTCTTCGCCTTTGCCGTACGGCTATCGGAACCGCATCACCGTCCACGCGCAGGATGACGTCGTAGGTTTTTACCGGCGCGATGTTCACCAGCTGATGGATATCGCGCAGTGCCCGATCGCTATGCCGGAAGTGAACCAGGCGCTCGCGCAACTGCGGGCGACCCGGCCGCGAGACGGCCATTACTCCTTGCGCGCCCACTCCGGCCCGCGCGTCTTCGCGCAAACCAATGACGCAGTCGCCGACGCGCTGGCTGATTTCATCGCGACGATCCTTGCCGGCGAAAATGGCCTCCTCATCGACGCCTTCTGCGGCGCCGGCTTTTTCACGAAACGCCTGGCGCCCCAATTCGAGCGCGTCATCGGCATCGACTGGGACCGCTTCGCGATCGACGCCGCCCGCAAAGACATTCGACCTAACGAGACCTACATCGCCGGCGACGTCGCGAACGAGCTAAGTCAGTTGTTGCGCTCGATTGATCCAACGCGGCAGCCCGCCTTAATCGTGGATCCGCCTGCCACCGGACTTTCACCCGAATTGCGCCGCGTCATTCTCGATAGTCCGCCGCGCTCCGCGATCTACGTCTCCTGCAATCCCCCTACCCTAGCGCGCGACCTCGCCGAGTTGCAGCAGCGCTTCGCCATCGTCTCCATCACTCCGTTCGACATGTTCCCCCAGACCGCCGAGATCGAAGTCGTCGCGCAATTAAGCCTGCGGGATCATTCTACGCAGCAGATTCCCTCAGGCACATAATCGCATCCTCAGTCAGGGCCGGGGCGGCGGAGGCCGCGGATTGGGAGGCATTGATGTTTTGATAGCCATGTTAACGAGGCGTCAGGACAGCATTTTATTTAGTGTCTGTTGAACTTCATCCGCATCTCGTTTCGTGTAAATCCAATCTTTTGGCATCTGCGCTGCAGCTTCATTGTACTCCTGTTGAAGCGTCTCAAATTTTTCCTTAACTTTTACAACATCGAACGCGGGATCTAACCGCATGCCACTAAACATCGTTTCGAATTGAAGTTTGATCCGCAACATTCGTGCGCGCGACTCTAGCATGGTCTTCAGTCGATCCGACACTCCCAGGGAGGTTTGCACAATCGACAATACTGTAGCGACGCCGGCACATACCGCCCAAGTCCATTTTCCTCCAACGTTCGCGGTCCAGATGCTCCATCCTGCCACTGCCGAACTGGTGCTAAAAAGGGCCACGAGCAATTTAGAGATTTGATCCAAAGTCTGCCAGCGGCCCGCAATCAAATCGGCGAGCAGATGTGAATAATAAGCGTCGTAGTAAGCCTTCCAGCACTCGTCAAATAACGCTGCCCGCGGATCAGCAGAAGTATCGAGTGGGGGGACTGGATCGGGCACGAGAAAACATTAGACACAGGGCGGAATAATTCGAGAAAAAAAGAGTCTCACCCGGCCAATCAAGGGCCGGGACGGCCTGTCTACTCCGTTCTCAGCGCTTCTACCGGATTTAGCAAGCTCGCCTTCCGCGCGGGAAACAGACACGCCAGTAACGCCGCCAGCGCCAGCACCGCCGCCGTGGTCCCGAGCAGCACCGGATTATGCGCCGACACCTGATACAGTTGCGCCGCGATCAATCTTCCCAGCCCCAGCGCTGCCGCGATTCCCACGATCAACCCGAACACCACCGGCCTCATTCCCTGCTTCACGACCAGCCGCAGCACGTCGCTTGTCTGCGCGCCCAGCGCCATCCGAACGCCGATCTCGCCGGTCCGTTGTTCCACTGTGTAAGCGACCGCGCCGTAGATGCCCACCGTCGCCAGCACAAGCGCGACGCCGGCGAAAACGCCCAGCAGCGTCATCATCAATTTCGCCTGCCCGAGCGCCTGCGCCATGATCTCGGTGACCGGTTGCGGCTGAATCA
>JBEEHI010000336.1:0-2719 GCA_041167305.1 Verrucomicrobiota bacterium | reverse complement strand
ACGCTTTACTCGGTGCTCCAGGAATTGAACAGCCCGCAATACAACATCGTGACCGTCGAGGACCCGATCGAGTACGAGCTTTCCGGCATCAACCAGGTTTCGGTCCGCAACGACATCGGGCTCGATTTCGCCTCGGCCCTCCGCTCGATCCTGCGCCAGGACCCCGACATCGTGATGGTGGGTGAAATTCGTGACAATGAAACGGCGGACATCGCAGTGAAAGCGGCGTTGACCGGCCACCAGGTGCTGAGCACGCTCCACACGAACGATGCCGCCGGCGCGATCACGCGTCTTGACGACATGGGGATCGAACCGTTCTTAATCTCCAGCTCGGTGATCATGGCCTGCGCCCAGCGGCTCGTCAGGCGGATTTGCACGAATTGCCGCGAGGAATTCGTGCCAGAGCCGGAGGTATTCTCGCAGCTCGGGATGGAGATGCCGGAAGGCGCGGTCTTTTATCACGGAAGCGGTTGCGACCGGTGCAAGAACCGCGGTTATCTCGGCCGGGTGGCGATTATTGAAGCGCTGCCGGTGAGCGAAGCGATTCGCCGGCTCATCATCAAACGCGCGTCGGCGGCAGTTGTGAAGAACCAGGCGATCAGCGAAGGGATGCGCACCCTGCGGATGATCGGAATCGACAAGGCGATGGAAGGAATCACGACGCTGGAGGAAATCTGGCGCGTCACGGCCGAGGACCACTAAGCGCCCGATGACGATTCCATTTCTCAGCTATTTCAAGAGAGGCAACGGCAACGGCGCGGTGAAAGAGAAAGCCGCGGCGCCGGCTAAGCCGGTGTTGCCGCCGCTCGAAAAACCGAGCAGCGAGCGGTTCAGCAAGACCGTGATGCCGAATGCGATCCGGACGTTGGCTCCGCAGGACCCGTTCGAGATGGCCGCGCGCTCGACCGCGCTGGGCGGCCAGATGCCGGGCGCAGTCGCGTTCGCGCCGGCTGCAACCGGGCCCCGGGCGATTTCGCTTGGGCCGTCGGCGCCGACAATAAGCGCGCACCATTTGCCGCCGGCCGTGGCGCTCGCGCTCGAACCAACGGTGGAGCGGGTGATCTCACTCGAACTTGCAGACGTGCTTACCGAGATGCCTTCGGGTTACGTCAAACCGACCGAGAGCATCGATACATCCCGGCGCGTTTTGTTGAAGGCCTCGGAAGTGGAGAAGGGCATGGCGAGTGGCAAGCCGACCGTTTCGCTGGCGACGGTTTACCAGCAAGTGCCCGAAATTTTCATTCGCCGAGTCGAGAATGCCGATGTGTCGCAGTTGAACCTGCCCTTCCAGAAAGTTCTCGATGGATTCGCGAACATGCACGTTCGCGACGACCAGGAACGCGCGGCGGCAGTGCCGCAAGTCCAGACGCCTTTTTTGAAGGTCACGCTCGAAGACAACCAGAAATTTGGGACGACGACTGAGCCGCTCGAAACCACCGAGATGCCACTGGTGAGAATCGAGCCGGCCACGGCGGAGGCCCTGGCTGCCGCCGAACCGGAAGTCGCGGCCGAAGCACGACTGAAGATGTCGCCGTCGCCATCCGCAGCGCCATCGACCAACGGCAAAACGCCGCAAACCCCAGCGCGAATTCCTTTCAAGCTTTCACCGAATGGAACGGATGGGCCCGCACCTGAGAGTGTTCCAGCCTCAAGCGGGCCCTCCGTTCCGAATTTACTGCCGTCGCCGCTCGCGCCGGTTGCGGGGCGGATCGATGATCCGAACCGGGACGAGGCGTCGTCTCCTAAACCGGGATCAGCGCTCCCGGCTACAACGCCGCCGGTGCGGATTCCATTCAAGATGGCCGCGCTGGTGACCGGCGAAGAAGCGAAGCCGAAACCGGAACCGTGGCTCACCAAGGAAAGCCTTGCGGCTGCGAGTGACGCGGTGCAGGCGCCAAACGTCGCATCGACGATGGTCCCGGAAAAGGCCCGCGTGGCCGAAGTGAAAATCGCACTGCCGCTTCTCCCGATCCTGAAGAGTTTACCACCGATGCAATTGACCGGCGATCCGAGCTGCGTGCCGCCCGACGTTCGAATTGAATTTCCGTTCGCGTTGATCGAGCCTCAGCTCGCCTCAGGCCGGATCAGCGTGACCGCTAAAGTTTTCGAAGTGAGTTTGTCGGCGAGTTTTCGCGGTTTGTTCCAGGCGGGCCCCGGTGCGGTGGACGTCGCGCTGCCTTTGCAGGAAGTGTTGAAGAACCTGCCCGCCACTTCGTTGCAGATGCGGGACGACCAGGAGGAACAAGACGCGGGGCAAAATTTCGCCACGCCGTTCTCGGCCAAGGCGGAGGAAGACGCCAAGCGCTTCAATGTGCCCGCGGCGCCCGTGCCGAAACCTGTGGCGGCAGCGCCAGTCGAAAGTAAATCAGCCGACAGGGTTGCGACTACAGAAGAGAAGGCGACGGACACGGCGACGTCTCCAGAAGACCAGCCTTCGGGGCGCCCGTTGCGCACGCCGCTCCAGGTAGCGCTCGATACGGACGAAAAATTGGATGCCAAAAGTGTCGTGGGCCTGGTCAACAAAATCCCGGGCGTGAAGGCCTGCTCCATCCTATTTGGCGACGGGCTCAGTCTCGCGGGGAGTTTGCCGGAGGAGTTGGAGACGGAAGGCCTTTGCGCGATGGCGCCGTCGTTATTGCAGCGCGTCGAGAATCATCTCGTCGATACGAAACTTGGTCAGCTCCGCGGCATGACCCTTTCTTGTCTGAAAGGCGCCATC